>JABDCF010000063.1 GCA_013288235.1 Bacteroidota bacterium
ATATCACATGGCTAAAACCAATTGGCTTTAATAATGCGTATGCTTTAATGATGCGTAAAAAACAGGCAAAAGATTTAAAAATTAAAACAATTTCAGACCTCAAACGATATTTGGAAAGCAAATAACCCAATGGACATCGCCGACTGTTATATAAAAGTCCGTAAACACACGGAACACATTTGCAGCCCCTTGCAAACGGAGGATTATGTAGTACAACCAGTGGTTGATGTTAGTCCGCCTAAATGGCATATCGGGCACACCACCTGGTTTTTTGAAACCTTTATCCTGAAGCCTTATTTTATGGGCTACCAGGAGTACAATCCCGAATACAACTACGTTTTTAACAGCTACTACGAAACTGTAGGTAACCGGGTGATCCGTACTGATCGCGGTAATTTAAGCCGCCCGACCGTAATTGAAATTTACCGTTACCGCGAATATGTGGATGAGGCCATGGCCAATTTTTTGTGCGGGGAAATTGATGACGATATTAAAGAGCTGATGATACTGGGCTTGAACCACGAACAACAGCACCAGGAGCTTTTATACACCGATATTAAATATATTTTAGGGCATAACCCATTGTTCCCGGCTTATTCGAAAGATTACGTTTCACCAAAGGTGGAAAGGGCAAAAAGCGATGAATTTATCAAACTGAATGAAGGTATTTATGAGGTTGGTTTTAAAGGCGAGGGCTTTTGTTTTGATAATGAGCTTAACCCGCATAAGGTTTATTTAAATGCTTTTGAGATAAGCCCTAACCTGGTTACCAATGCCGAATACCTTGAATTTATAAACAGCGGCGGCTACCACGATTTTCGCCACTGGCATGCTGAAGGCTGGGATTGGGTAAAAATAAATAAAGTTGAAGCGCCGCTTTACTGGCATTTGATAGATGAGGAATGGCACCATTACACCTATCATGGCCTGGAACCGCTGAACTTAAAAGAGCCCGTCTGCCATATCAGCTATTTCGAGGCTTATGCTTATGCGGCCTGGAAAGGTTTAAGGTTGCCCACCGAGTTTGAGTGGGAGGCCGCAGCGCCGCAATTTACCTGGGGCAAAAGCTGGGAGTGGACAGAAAGCTCGTATTTACCATACCCCGGTTTTACAAAAGCGCCCGGTGCAATAGGCGAGTATAACGGCAAATTTATGGTAAACCAAAAAGTTTTACGGGGTGCATCCGAAGTTACTTCACCGGGGCATAGCCGTATCACTTACAGAAATTTTTTTCAAACACATTTACGCTGGCAGTTTACAGGTATCAGACTGGCTAAATAAAAATGAAAACCTATGAAAAACCTTGATGAAACAATAGTGCGGGGGGCCACCAGTTCCACAAAAACCAAAACTGAACAGTTTTATGATGATGTGATAACGGGGCTGCGGTCGGAACAGAAACATTTGAGTTCGAAATATTTTTACGATGCCAATGGCGATAAGCTTTTCCAGGATTTGATGAACTGCGAAGAATATTATCCCACCAACTGCGAACTCGAAATATTTTCGGAAAAAACTGCCGAGCTATGCCAGGCTATTATAGGTAATGGCGACGCTTTCGACCTGATAGAACTGGGCGCCGGCGACGCTACAAAATCAACCTACCTGCTGCAATATCTTTTAGAACAGCAGGCCGATTTTACCTATTTACCTATAGATATTTCTGAAAATGTAATTTCGTACCTTAATGTTACCCTGCCGGTAACTTTGCCAGGCCTGCAAATTACCGGCCTTAACGGCGAGTATTTTGATATGCTGGAGAAGGCAGCTTCCCTATCCAACAAGCGCAAAGTCGTGCTGTTTTTAGGCTCGAACATCGGCAACCTGCCGGTAAGCGATGCCGAAGATTTTTGCAGGGAACTTGGCAACCATCTTTCAACGGGAGACATGTTATTGATTGGTTTCGATCTTAAAAAAAATCCAAAAACGGTATTGGCTGCCTATAATGATAAGGGAGGAATTACCAAACGGTTTAACCTTAATTTATTGGAGCGCATAAACCGCGAACTTAATGCAGATTTCGACGTTAGTAAATTTGACCATTACCCGATCTATGACCCCGAATCAGGCGCATGTAAAAGTTACCTGGTAAGCCTTGCAGATCAGCAGGTAAAAATTAACAGCACCGGGATCATTCATTTTTTAAAAGATGAATGTATTTTTATGGAGATATCGCAAAAGTTTACCGTGGCCCAAACCGACCACATGGCTAATAAAGCAGGTTTTAAACCAATCCATCGTTTTTTTGACAGCAAAAAATGGTTTATTGATGTAATTTGGCTGGCTGAATAAGAAATTATGGCCAACAATGTATGCGACCTGAAAAGCTGTTTCCTCTGTAAATCTTGTTTAAAAGATTGGTTGCCCGCTGTCGCAGCAAACCGGAAAAATATCGCCATTAAAAAAAACCGTCAATTATTTAACGAAGGCGACCCGGTAACCGGCATTTATTTTATTTACTCAGGAACCGTAAAAGTGCATAAAAAATGGGGCCGCGAAAAGGAATTAATATTGCGTTTTGCCAAAGCAGGTGATGTTGCAGGCCAGTTAGGTTTGGGAGATGATGCTATTTACCCGGTATCAGCAACAGCTATAGAGCCTTGTGTGGTTTGTTTTATTGATACATACTTTTTTGAATCAACCTTAAGTATCAACGCCAATTTTACGCGGCAATTGATGTCTGTACTGGCCAATGACTTGCAGGAATCGGAAAAAAGGATGCGTAACCTTGCACACATGCCGGTTAGGGGCCGTGTTGCCCAGGCATTGCTAAACCTCCAAAATCAATTTGGCATAACAGAAGACGGCTATATCAATATAGACGTAAGCCGGCAAGACCTGGCTTCGTTTACCGGGGCTGCCTATGAATCATTATTCAGAGTGATGAATGACCTTACAGACGAAAAGCTGGTCAGCGTTTCGGGCAAAAGCATTTTAATAAATGATGAAAACGCATTGCTAAGGCTTACCGAAGAAATTGATTTGTAAGTACATAATCCTTTAAATCAAAGAGCCTCCCCCTGGTTTAAGCGTTGCTTTCCAGGTAGCTTTGAATTTGGCTGCAGCTAACGAAAAACGGTTTATGATCGATGGCTATAGCCATTTGCTGTCCGTCAACCTGGTAAGAACCGCTGACGGTACTTCCTAATAAAGGGACGCTAAAATTGCCGCTTGTATCATCGCCGTTAAAAGCCCCTCCCTGTTTTATAACCTTTGTTTTTATGTCTTGAATGAAATCAGATGCTGTTCCGCTGATATTGATGGTGAAATTACAAGCTGCCATAATGGTGTTTTATTAAAATTGGGTTTATTTCTAAACACCGTAAAACTATCAAAAGTTTTATAAGTATTTACGAAAGATAGATGATACACAGGTGTTGCAAAACGGGTAGGTAAATTACCCGGATTACCAAAACGAAAAAGATAACTATTCTGTTGGCTCGGCTGCTGACATAGGAATGATATTGTATTTAAATACGAAAGTTAATTTAAATTGCTTTAACATTTTAATCAGCTTAAGCGATAAAAACATTAATATCCCAATTGCTATTGCAGCGGTAATAGCAAGGCTTATGCTACCGTATAAATATTGTTGCAGGTGGGCAATATTTTGAATAGGTGTTTTTGTATGTGATGTAATTATCTTAACGCTATTCCCTACCCAGAAACCGCCAATCCTGTAACTTAAGAAAACAATTAAAGGGATCAACGGAGGAAAGCTGATCAATAAAAACACCCCAACAAGGGTTTTATTCAGCTTTAAAGCCACGGCCACGAAAAGTGCAGCCAATGTTTGGAAGCCCCATATTGGAAGTATCCCCATAAATATCCCGAATGCTGCTGAAAGTGCCTTTTTTTCGTCAGAATGGTCTGGGTTATAAAATTCGTCAGCTATTAGCCTTAAAGTTTTTTTTGAGCATAACTCTTTTATAAACTTAAGGGATTTTGAAATATTTACTTTAAGGGTATTTAATAGCTGCATATATTGTTGCAAAAATACCGCCCCTATAATACCTGTACCATGCCTTATTATTAACTATGTGTTAAAAACCGTTTTTCACAATTATTTTACATATGCCTGACCAGCCGGATAGATTAATTGTTTGTTTAATTTCTTCTAAAAATATGTTTAGCTTTAAACGAATGTTTTACATTTATTGCTGACTATATCTGTAGCTTATGAAAAATAGTATCTTTTATTGCTTTATCGCTGTTTGCCTGCTTTCGTGCGGGCTTTCAAAACATAATTCATCCAAAGGATGGATATCATTGTTTGATGGTAAATCGCTTAATAACTGGAAGGTGGGCGATAATGCCGAAACGTTTTCGGTGGATAGCGGGATGATCATCGTTCATGGTAAAACCGCGCACTTATTTTACGATGGGACTGTAATGAATCATGATTTCAAAAACTTTGAATTTAAAGCCGACGTAATGACCCACAAAGGCACAAATTCCGGAATTTATATTCATACTGCATTCCAGCAAGGCGGCTGGCCTGCAAAAGGCTACGAAGTACAGGTAAATAATACCCATACCGATTGGATACGTACAGGCAGCTTATACGGTATAGATAATATTAAAGAAGTGTATGTTAAAGACAACGAATGGTTTACCATGTACATTACTGTTTACGGCAAACGGGTACTTGTCAAATTAAATGACAAAGTAGTACTTGACTATACAGAGCCTGACAACGTACAACAACAACGCAAAAAAGGCGATGAGCAGCGCGTACTTTCAAGCGGCACATTTGCCTTGCAGGGACATGACCCTAATAGCCTTACTTATTTTAAAAACATTATGGTTAAGCCGTTACGTTAATAATTAAAAAGTATATTTCAAACCAAGCCCTGGTGCCAGGTCAAAAAACGGACCGCTGGCCAATTCAGCACGTGGGTTAAGATCGATGCTGATGCCGATAGGGGATTGGGGTATAATGTATTCAAGCCCTACAACACCATCAACGCCAAGCAAAATATGGCTGCCGTTGTAAGTTTCGTTAATACCATCGAACGTTTTTTAAACACCGCTGCTTTCCGAGCCTATGTGTGCGCCGGCCCCATAATAAAATTTTAACTCAGGTACGCCAAATGCTTCCTGGTTAAATTCGTATAAACCTGTTATTACCACCCCATGGTCCCTGAAACCCAATACGCCCTCAAAAGCCACGCTGGGGTTAGCAAAGTATTTTATAGAGATGCCGTTTTCGTATCCGCCAAACTTCAACCCAATGGCGGTTTGGTAATTCTGTCCGCCCGTTTCCTGTGCATGTGATTCTTTACTTATTAATAAAAAGGCGACGGATACAGATAAGATAAATAGTATTTTTTTCATAGATATGTTTCGTATTGAACGGCAAAAATGACATTTTATGGTATTTTTAGGTATGATGAATATTTTTTAATAAACAAACAGCTGATTTTCAATGGTAAAAAATCGTATTCGGTAACACGTTTGATACAAAGCATTGCGCAGTATTAGTGAACCGGATTGTAACAATTTGCTTAATCCTACCCTTTAAATCGATGGTAATATAAATTATACAATGGAATACGATAAATTAGTCGAAATAATTTGACCGTCATTATGGGCTATAAATTCCACCCGGGCAGCAAAGCCTTAAATAAGTTGCGCAACAATATCCAGCATGTTTTTTTTGCAGCAATATTTTTTACCTCACCTGCTTTAATTCTTGTTCAGCAGGCATATGCCCAAAGCAGCTCAAGTCAATCTAATGAAGGCCAATATCGTAATGGCATGGTGGTTTGCGCTACCCCAGATGCTGCACAGGTTGGGCTTGATATATTAAAAAAAGGCGGTAATGCCGTGGATGCCGCAGTTGCGGTCCAGTTTGCATTGGCGGTGACACATCCTGAAGCAGGCAATATTGGTGGAGGTGGCTTTATGGTTTACCGGTCGGCAGGCGGCAAAACCAATACGCTTGATTTTCGTGAGAAAGCACCGGCCATGGCCAGCCAGAATATGTTTCTGGATAGTGCAGGCAATGTGATACCCAATATGAGCCTTGCTACACACCAGGCATCGGGCGTACCGGGATCAGTGGAGGGTATGGTAGAGGCGCACCGTAAATATGGCAAATTAAAATGGGCCGATCTTGTACAACCGGCTATCGATTTGGCACATAATGGCTTTAAGATTACTAAACGACTGGCGGCCGACATTAACCGTACGCAAAATCAATTTATAAAAGGAAATCCTGGCAAAAGTTATTTAATAAAAGAAGGCGGCTGGAACGAAGGCGACTTGTTGGTGCAGGAAGATTTAGCCAAAACCCTTGCTATGATCCGTAATAAAGGGCGGGATGGCTTTTATACCGGCATTGTGGCCGACGAGATAATTGCGGAAATGAAAAGCGGTAATGGACTGATATCGAAAACCGACCTGGAAAATTATCATGCGGTTTGGCGACCGGCGCTTGCAGGCAGCTATAAAGGTTATAAAATCATCACCATGCCGCCACCATCAAGCGGGGGGATTGCTTTATTGCAATTATTAAATTCAGTTGAGCCATACCCTTTGAAACGCTGGGGCTTTAACCAGGATTCGACTGTGCAATTAATGGTGGAGGCGGAGCGCCGCGTTTATGCAGACCGCTCAAAATACCTGGGCGACCCTGATTTTTATAAAGTGCCCGTAGATAGCCTGTTAAAACCGGCATATATTAAATCCCGCATGCAAAGTTTTAACTGGGATGCCGCCACACCAAGCAGCAGCATACAGCCGGGAACATTTGCGGGTTACGAGAGCGACCAAACCACCCATTACTCAATTGTTGATAGCGAGGGTAATGCAGTATCTATTACCACTACCCTCAACGGGTCTTTCGGCTCAAAAATATTTGTTAATGGCGCAGGCTTTTTACTGAACAACGAGATGGATGATTTTAGTGCCAAACCCGGCGTACCCAATATGTTTGGCCTTGTTGGCGGTAAAGCAAATAGCATACAACCTGGCAAGCGCATGTTATCGTCCATGACGCCAACCATTATCGAAAAAGATGGCAAATTATTTATGGTTGTAGGAACCCCCGGTGGGGCTACTATTATAACCTCGGTATTTCAAACTATACTTAATGTGATCGAGTTCAGGCAGGATATGCAAACGGCTGTTAATTCAAAACGTTTTCATCACCAATGGCTGCCTGATGAGGTGGATATTGAAAGGGATGCCTTTGATGCCGCAACCCGTAGTAAATTAACACAAAAAGGATATAAAATAATTGACCACGGCGCCAGCGGCAGGGTTGACGCCATATTAGTAACCCCTGAAGGCTACTACCAGGGCGGCGCTGATCCGCGTGGGGATGATACTAAGTTGGGATGGTAGGGTTTAGTCCATGGTTCATAGTCCATAGACCATAGTTGAGGCATCATAGCTTTAATTACGCCATAATTATTAAATTGCGGCTGATTAGCTATGATCAATGTACTATTGACCATGGACTATGGACCATGAACTAAAATTATGCAAAGCAGTGTAAAACACCAGGAGACTATCGACTACTTTTTAAAAATAGTTTGGCAGGCAGTGGCTAATCGATATAACCAGTTGGTTACCGAATTTGGGATAACACAATCGATTGGCTATTTGCTTATCAATATAGATGAAAAGGATGGTACCACCGTTTCGCAAGCCGCTGCTTTGCTCGGTCTTAAATCAACCAGCCTTTCGCGTATGCTGCGCCAACTCGAAAAATCAGGGTTGATATACCGGGAATCAAATGAGGGCGATAAGCGTTCTGTTAAAATTTATTTAACCGATCTTGGCAAAGAAAAGCGCCACCTGGCCAGGGCACTCGTAAAGCAGTTTAACAATTACCTAAACTCGCACATCAGCGAAAGCGATAAAGAGTATTTAATAAAAATGCTTAAAAAGATCAATAAGTTGACACTGAGTTTTAATCCAAATGAGTTGAATGGTTGATTGGGTGGGATAGGTGAGTAGTTGATTAAGTTAGATTAAGTTGATTGAATTTAATGAACGAGCTAAGCACGTTAAAGCCAATATAACCTAATCAACCTATTCAACCCAATCAACCACTCACTAAACATTACCCCAATCAACTTTTAACTAACCCCACAACACGTTTATTACAAAATAACCGTTATTTCATTATAAAAACTCAGCCGTTACAAGGGGTATCCCGGTGTATTATAGCTTATTAATTGTTAAAAAATGTTAAGCTGCTGTTTTTGAATTATAAAAGAATAAATTTGCCGTTTGAAAGGCTTATTGTACGCTGATAAAACAACACAGATTAAAATTGTACAAGGGCGCCGGCAAGTTAACCACGATAATAATTGTGGTAAAATAAAGGGCAAATAAACTGAATGAGATACCGGATGAACAGGATATTATTAATTTTATTGCTTTTTGCTGCTTGTTTTAGTGCCTGTACCAAATCAAACGATGTAGCTGCGCAGGTAAATGCACAGGGAATTATCGACGGGAAAATTATAAGCGCTTACTTAAAAAGTAAGGGCCTGCCCGAGCAGCATGTGGATACAACGGGCGTTTGTTACGTAATTGACACGCTCGGCGTCGGAGATGCTATTTATACAAGTGCAACCCAGGTAACTTTGAGTTATACGGGTTGGTTATTGCAAACCAATTCAACATTGGGGAAGGTGTTTGCGTCGAGCGGCCCTACATTTCACCCCTCGTTCATTTTGGGGGACGTGATACGGGGCTGGCAGTTGGGGTTATCGGCCGAAACAAAAATTCAGCCGGGTGGTGCAATAACACTGTTTGTGCCATCGCGTTATGCATATGGCCCATATCCTCAGTCGGATGTTGGACTGCCTGCAAATGCGGTGCTTGTTTTTCATATATTGCTTTATAATGTAACTAATTAAATAAAAACACTAAAAAATAAGCTAACGAACAATACATACTAATGAAACAAACCCTGGTTACTTTTTTACTAATTTCTGCAATAGGACTGGCTTCGTGCCGGAAAGATAGAATTCAACCCACTATTAAACAATACGATCAGCAACAGATATCCAATTATATGGCCGCAAACGGCTTAACGAATGTGATGAAAAGGGATACCATAGGCGGCGATACTACTGGCATGTATTACCAGATCATTTACCCGGGCACACAGTCAATTAACGGGACAGCAGTTACTCCACTGGACTATCCATCGCAAATAGCGTTTGTTTATACGGAGCGTACGCTTGATGGCACTTATGTGGCAGCAGATACCATCGCCAACCATTATTTTGATTACGTTGGGCATATTTTTACCAACCATTTGCCTTTCGGTTTGCAAACAGCAGTACATAATTTATTGAAATATCCTGATGCGACCATGCGTGTGCTTATTCCATCGCACCTGGCTTATGGCCTTGCCGGTACAGGATCAGGAAGCAGCCAGGTTGCTAATAACAGGATTGCCGGTAACGAATGCCTTGATTTTTATATACATGCGGTAAATAATTTCCAAACTTATGATGACCTGGTTATTCAAAATTATATGCGGGATAGCAGCTTAACGGGTTATACACCAGTTAAAATACAGGTGCCAGATCCGATAAACCCATTAGTCTATTGGGTAGGGAAATCTCCGACTGTACATGATTACGGAACCTATTATTATAAAATACTAACGCCGGCGACTTCAACCAGCGACCCTGTTACTTTTAACAGTACCGTAACCGCTACCTATACCGGCACATTATTTAACACTACTGATTTTAACGACTTTAATGTTGCAGGCGGCACACCCCTTGATGTAGATAGCACTATACCAGGCATACAGGACGGGCTGGAAAGAACCGGCTTTATCGGCACAAAAGTTTCATTTTTAATACCATCACAGTTGGGTTATGCTTTAACGCCCCCATCGGGTGTAGTGCCACCTTTTAGTTGCTTAAGGTTTACATTCATTGTTGACGCGGTGACGCCTTAGCTTCGAGAAGGTAACCAGATGATGCTTTTCTGCGATTAGATTAAGCACAATGGGTTTTGGATACTTGCTGATTAAGGCGAGAATTCAAAACCCATTGTTATTTTATTCAATTACACCTTAACCTAAATATTGTCTTTGGCAAAAATACTCCAGTCATCGCTGCCATGCCCTTTTTCAATCCATTTATCCATTTCTGCGGCTATAGCCGGGATCAACAATAAATGCCCGTCGCTTTCATCGGCTGCCGACATCATCAGCCCGGCATCCTTGCGGGCCATATTTAATTCCCATGACGGGTTGGCGAAATCGCCCTCCATCAGTCTTTTTAACCTTCCGGGTACCATAGCGCCGGGGTTCCACGAATTGAAAAGATTAAGCACTTCGCTGGCCGGGATGCCTTGCGCCTTTGCCAATGCCAGTGAATCTGAAAGGCCGCCGGTAAGCGATATCAAAAATAAATTCCCTATCAGTTTCATCCCTGCCGCCCTGCCTTCTTCATCGCCCAGGTTAACCAGCTTGCCCGTCATTTTCGAAAGTTCAGGTTCCAGTTTGGCTATTACGAACTGATCGCCCGAAACCAGCATGGTGCCCGTACTTTCCAAAGCATTTGGCGGGCCCATAAATACCGGCGCATGCAGGTAAGTAAAGCCGCGCTCTTTCCATACTTTAGTGCGTTCAATGGCGCCTTTTGCCGAGGTGGTGGTATGGTCGGCAATCAAAGCCCCTTTTTTTAAGCCGGGAGCGGCCAGTTCCAGTACTTCGTCAACGGCGGCATCATCCTTTACACAAATGTGGACAATGTCCGCACCGCTAACAGCATCACTGGCGCTGTCAAACGCTTTTGCGCCAAAAGGTTCCAGCGCTTTTGCCCGGCTGGCCGTGCGGTTCCAAACCTGTACCTGGTCGCCTTTTTTTATCATTGCTTTTACAAAATTGGAGCCTAAAAGCCCCATACCCAAAAATGCTTTCATAGTGTTTTTTTGTTTGGATAAAATTACGAATTATGAATTGGGATTGGTGGGGAATTAAACGCGATAAAGATTTATTGACAGCAAAAAGACCAAGTGCTGCAAATTCAACAGAAAGAAAAAAAGTGTATTTGCCGCAAAGCTGGAGTTTTATAATGAGAAGGGTGAGGTGATCAATTCGTTTCCGAAATAGGACGGTGAGGTTTTTGAAAAGGCGATTTCCGCTGGTGCAGTATCGGCACTTTCGCTGTGCCAGGTTGAAGTATTAAACCAATCTTCAATCTTTTCTTGCTCAGTTGCTTCAAATCCAATAAAATCATATTCATTCGATGCAGCGTCATAAGCATAATCTTTTGCCCATTCCTCAAAATGGAATGCTACCGATTCAATGGCGTCCATTATCAATTCGATTTCGGAATTGGTCATGGTGGGATGGATAGATAATCTTACCCATCCTGGTTTGCACAGCAGGTTTCCTGCGCGGACAGCGATCAGTATTTTATGCGACCATGTTTCATCAACATGCAATAACATGTGCCCGTAGGTGCCCGCGCACGAGCAGCCGCCACGGGTTTGGATGCCAAACCTGTCGTTCAGCATTTTTACGATAAGGTTATAGTGCGCCCCTTTTACAATAAACGAAATTACGCCGAGCCTGTTTCTTTTATGCCCTGCCAGTACTTCAATGTTTTTTATTTTTTCAAACCTGTCGAAAACAAGCTGGAGTAATTCCTGTTCGCGCTGCCGTATATTTTCAACGCCCATTTGCTCCTTTAGCCTCATGCACATTGCCGCTTTTATCCCCTGCAAAAACGGTGGGGTGCCCCCATCTTCGCGAAGTTCAATAGAATCGGTATATTCATGCTCCCTCCATGGGTTGCTGTATGTTACCGTACCACCACCCGGATGATCAGGTATAGTATTTTTATAGATTTTTTTATTGAAGATCAAAACGCCCGGTGTGCCGGGGCCGCCTAAAAATTTATGGGGCGAAAAATAAATAGCATCCAAATGTGCACCTTTTTCTGCGGGATGCATATTCATATCAACATAAGGTGCTGAACAAGCAAAATCAACGAAACATAGACCGCCATATTTATGGATCATTTTTGCAATATTATGATACGGAGTTTCAATACCTGTTACGTTTGAGCAAGCTGTAATAGCGGCTATTTTATTTTTCCGGTGCTCATATTGTTCTAATAAATTCCTGAAATGCACCAGGTCAACATTTCCGTTGCTATCAGCTTTAATTACCTCAACCGTTGCAATAGTTTCCAGCCAGCTTACCTGGTTGCTGTGGTGCTCCATATGAGTGACAAAAACAACAGGCCTTAACAGCTCATCAATTTGCAGGGATACGGCATCTCTCTTTAAATAATCCATCATCCGCTCGGGCATCCGCAGCCCCATTATCCGTTGCAGCTTATTTACAGCGGCTGTCATGCCACTGCCGCAAAAAATCAGCATGTCATCAGCGTTTGCATTTACGTGTTGTTTAATAATAACCTTAGCCTGCTCATAAGCTTTGGACATTAAGGTGCTGGTCACAGTTGTCTCAGTATGTGTATTACCTATGAAAGGCATTATCTCTTTTTGCATCAATTCCTCAATAGGCTGGTATGCCCTGCCGCTTGCTGTCCAGTCTGCATAAATTATTTCTTTTTCCCCGAAAGAGGATTCAAAAGTTTGTCCATGGCCGATAATGCCCCGGCGGAACTTAGTAAAATAATTTTCCAATGCAGTTTTGGGGGCCATATCCTGGGGTGTTTATCGGGGAGCAAAGGCGTAAAGTATTGCGTCTTTGCAATTTTCTTAAAAATCATTTTTTCAAAGCCTGTTTAGGCTGGGCATTCCCGTTAAGCCCAAACAGGTCATGTGGTGTTTTACTGAACTGATCATTAACTAAAGAAGTCATAACTACAACGTAGGCTACAAATGCCAAAACAATGAGCAACTGGGTTTTGGATGTTTTTTGAATATCCTGTTTCGTCTTTACATCACAAACTTCGCCGGGGCAGTATTGGGCTTTGTCCTGGTAAATCATTTTATAAAATTTACATCCCAGGCAAATACCAAAAACCGATTCAAAAAACGTGAATATCAAACACACAAGACAAATAATGCCCGTTATAGGGCTGTAGGAATTTACAATCACCATAAAAACGAACATGGTGGCTGATAAACCCAGGCCAATTATCCAGGCAACTTTTTTTTGTGCAGCCCCAACATATTCGGGCACCTGGTTACGTACAATTAAACGCCCGATGATTAGCATAGGAGAGAATTTGGGGTTAATAAAAACACGTATGGCGAAATCCGTGAGAAAAATGGTAATAAAATATTTAACCATCAAAAAATCACTTTTATACAAAATTTGCATTAGTGAAATGATTAAACCTAAAAATAGTATCCCTGCCGAAGCTCTTATTTCTCTTTCATTTAAAACAGGAATGCTATAGCCTTCTACTGTTTCTCCGAATTGTATCGCTTTGCTCATTGTTTTAGTGTTTGATTGTAATTGGATGATTTACAGGAGTTTTTGTTACTGCCCGGCTATTCTGTAATAAAAATACATAAGGAGGTTGGTCTTCGAAAATTTATGTGACAGCCGTGCGGAAAAGCTACGTAACTGGGAGTTTTTGCGTGAAATTGGCAGGGATGCAAAACGCCTTACTTAAACCATGCAGAATAAGTCGTTTCCTCCGGTACATCAGTGGGGCTTTCAAAATCCAGGTGGTAACCATCAGGATCGTCGAAAGCAACCACCCACAGGTTATTTCCGACGAAGGGCTCTTTAATTTCAACACCATTTGCGGTAAATTCATGATAAAGGGCAAGCGCATCGGCACATTGAAAGCAAATAGATATGCCTTTTCCGTCCGGGCCTTCCTGGTCGAATTTTGCCTTGTTACGTGGTTCCTGCAGCATTATGGAAACTTCATCTCGTTTAAGCCAGCACCATTCAATTTTACCGAGGGGCGTCCAGTCAATGGTCTTTTTAAAACCAAGTTTCTCTATATAAAAATTCAGTGAGGCCTGCATATCACGCACCATAAAAAATGGTACAGCCAGGCGAATGTTGGGTGATGGCGGTGTATCTGGCATTTTTGTAGGGTATTGATCTTCAAATGTGTCACCATAAAAATAATAAATAGTTTATAAATCTTAATCGACGGATCTAAAAAATCCGGCAAAGAAAATATTTCTACATTTTCTTAAAAGAAATTTATATGACCTGATGTACAACTATCGTGATAACTATACAGTTTTCCGTGAAATCCGGTAGCCGGTTTTAACCGCTATTTCCGGTTATCAAATCAATGAGATATATTTATACTATTAAAGCAGGGGGATAGTGCCATGTTCCGGAAAAAGTACACCTATTATTTACTCTTTTTTGTTGCGTATATCGGGGCGCTGATAATCGAAAAGCCAACGTATTCGGTAAATACTGTACAAGCCTGTTTTTCGTACCTGTTTACTATAATCGTTCACTTTTGCGTATTTGCGTCAATGATTTGGGCCAATAATGCGTTTGTAATACCATACCTGCTGGAAAAGAAAAGGTTTGGGTTGTACATTGCCGCCCTTGTCACATTACTTACGTTATACACAGTCGCTACAAACCATTACAATCAATTTATTCATGGCACTATTTTACACGATGAACCCATCGGCACAAGCGCAGGTTTTTGGGACAATTTTGTTTATGGCCTCTGTTGTACCGTTATTGCATCGATGCTTTATATAACGCAAAAATGGTCGGAACAAGAGGAGCAGGTTAAAAATATCACGATAAACCAGTTGCAGACAGAGTTGAAATACCTTCGTTCGCAAATAAACCCTCACTTTTTGTTTAATGGGCTGAACACTGTTTACGGTTCTATCGATATGAATAACAGCGAAGCGCGGGACATGATGGTGCAATTTTCGGACCTGTTGCGGTACAATTTGTATGAAGCGGATGTGGATTTGATTGCGCTGGAAAAGGAAATAAAATACCTTCAAAATTATGTGGCCCTGCAAAAGGCCCGCAGTAATGACAATTTACATATTACCTTAAAAGTAAACTATCAAAATGGGGCTGTAAAAATTGCCCCGCTCATTTTTATGGCTTTTGTTGAAAATGCATTTAAATATGCATCGAGGGGCGATGCGGGCATTAATACTATCAATATTGAGTTAAACGAGGAAGCCGGGCGAATACATTTTACCTGCGATAACTCCTACGATGAAGCGGAAACAGCAACGGGGGGCATCGGCCTGAATAACGCGGCCAGGAGATTGGAACTTTTGTATAAGGATAGGTATACGCTGGATATTAAAAAGGAAAACAACATTTATCATGTACATTTAACGCTTGCAGTATGAAGAAACTGAGCTGTATTATTGTGGATGATGAGCCCGTTGCCCGTAAAATACTGCACGAATTTGTGGAGCAGGTTCCCTTTTTGGATTTGCAGGGCAAATTTGAGAATGCCATGAAGGCGGAAGCATTTCTGAAAAATAGTGCCGTAGATATTATATTTCTCGACATCGAGATGCCAAAAATTTCGGGCTTGCAATTTTTGCAAAAATTGAACATCGAATCGATGGTGATATTAACAACTGCTTTCCCTCAATATGCACTGGAAGGCTATGAATTGGATATCATCGATTATCTGCTAAAGCCATTTGCTTTTAACCGTTTCCTTAAAGCAGTTCAAAAAGCGAAGGATTACTATCAAATGAAGACAAGGACGAGCGGCACCCTGCCATCATCCTACATATTTATAAAAAGCGACAAAAGGATCGAAAAAATTGAACTGAATGATATTCTTTATGCAGAGAGCATCGGCAATTATGTGAGTGTCTATACCGAGAGTAAAAGGATCATTGCCTACCTCACCATGAAAAGCCTTGAATGCCAGCTGCCGGAAGAGGATTTTATCAAGATACACCAATCGTACCTGGTAAACTGTGCAAAAATAGACGCGATAGAAGGCAATGAAATTAAACTTGGCGGCAAATCGCTACCCATGAGCCGAAATTACAGGGAAATGGTGATGAAAATTGTACACCAGCGGTTATTGAAGCGGTAAAAAATGTCCTTTCGAATATCTTCAGGTTTAATATTTTTGTCGCAATTGCCCCTTTAATATGGCATACTATCACCCGAAAAGCCTTACTATTCCACTTAAATTTGTAATTCCCGGTGGAACGTACCCCGGGAGGTAATTACGTTAGGATTATAAATATAAATATGAAAATTGTAAGGGTTCAATACACCACAACACAGGAATATGCTGCCACAAATAGTGAAAACATTAACAATGTGGTAAAGGAGTTAAGGAAAATCAATCATCCCGGCATTAAATATAGCACCTACCTGCTGCCGGACGGCAAAACGTTTATGCACTTTGACCAGTTTGAAAATGAAGAAGCCCACCAGTTTTTGATGGGACTTGCTTCGTTTAAAAAGTTTTCGGATGAATTATGGGCGAGCGGACTGGAAGTGGAACCGAAATTGGAGTTATTATCTTTGGTGGCATCATCCGAAGATTTTTTTGGGTAGTCAATACCCTTCGCTGCCATATGTAAGGCGTTGGTTCGTCCTAATGTCACTTATTACCTGTCCCGATTTTAAAGTAGGGTTTGTAAGCAACGAGCCGTTTTATCAGTTCCTTATCGTCACTGATTATTTTTGCTCGTTCTTTTTCGCCGGCGGGTAAAATTATGAAGCCATAAGGACTTTTTCTTTCTCCAAGAATAGCGGCTTCGGCGTTAATTACAACTGGCCCATCCTGCTGCCCATTCGGTATGTTGCCGATGTCGGTATTGGTTAAATATGGTGCATAAAACATATAGTGCGGCATGCTCATGGTCATCAATGTCATATTATCCGGTGCAGCTATCGGCCCGGGATAACTACGCATTAATGGGCCCAGCATGTATGAAATGCCTGTCCTCGAAGGCGCTTTGTATATTCCTTTCTTTACCCTGGAAATTATAATGTCTTTGATCTGCAACGCCGTAAATTTTCCTGATGCCCGCATCGCAGCTACAGCCATATTAACAGGAAAAATTTTCCTGGCGCCTTCAGCATCGAAACTGATGGGTGTTGCAAGATCTTTCCTGAATTGGCCCCATTCCCATTCAGTACGGCTAACAAAGCATATAAATCCGTTGGTGCCTTTACGGGCTATATAATAACCTTTGGTGGGGTCTAACAAATAAACCGTCGCACCGGTACGCAGGTAGGTGGGAAGGGAACTCAGTGCAAAGTCCGTTTCCAGGCTGGCTGGCATTTTTTCAAGCTGCCAATCAGCAGGTTTTTGTGCAAAACTTTGGATGGAAATAAATAGAGTGATAAGGAGTATTAAAACCTGCCGGTATTCTTTTGCCAATTTGATCATAATGCCCAGGATTAATTGCCATACTTAATTGTATGTATTGTGTTATGATAAAGTTATTATTTAAAATTGGCAAAAAAAGGGGCACAAACGCCATTTTTAGGGTGATTTTGCGCCAAACCGATGGGTTGCTACAATTTCAGCAAACGTTTAAATGATAGAAAAGCGTTGACTTCCAAAAGGAAACGTCCCGGCTTTCGCAAAAAGCCGGGACGGTTGACTGAAATAATGCCCGAAAGCGTGTGTTTTACTAACTGAAGAGGTTATTAAGGGTTCAGTCTATTGAAAGCGCCCTGAATTTCCTCCGGTGTTGCTTTGGCCATAGCATCGGCAAAGCCAAATGTAATTTCGGATTTCCCTTCAGCTAATTGCTGAAATACTGCATCGATAAAATCACTTACCGGGGGTTGCGTATCGTGCAAGCCTTTGCCGCCGAGGTCGGTATTCAGCGCGGGCGGGATTATTTCAATCACTTCGATGTTTTTTGGCTTCAGCAAATAGCGCGATGAAAGCGTAAACGAATGGAAAAATGCCTTGGTCGCACTATATACAGGCACCTTGGTAAACGGTACGAATGCTAAGCCTGATGTTACATTAAGGATAGCATTTAACGATTTTAAGCCACTGAAAAGCGCTGTTAAATGAACGGGCGCTTCAATATTAGTAGTGATCTCGCTTTTAGCACGTTCAAAAAAATTATCGTCCGAAATGGGCATCCATTGTTGTATGCCTGCGTTGTTTATAAGTACATTTAAATCAGGGTGATGCTCCGAAACCCAGTTAAAAAGGTCTATTCGATCTTCTTCGCTGGAGAGGTCACATGTTTTGGTAATTACACCAGGGAATTTATCGGCAACTTCTTGTAATACTGATTGCCGCCTTCCGCAAATAATTACGGTGTTTCCTTCCTGAATAAACCTTTCGGTAAGCCCAAGGCCGATGCCGCTTGCGCCGCCGGTAATTAAAATTTTATTGTTTGATAGTTTCATCTTTGATTATGTGTTTTTAAATTTTGATGATACAAAAGTAAGCAGGCATTACGGCGTCAGTTTGTATAATTCAATCTATTGTTTATCAAATTCAAATATGCAATAAAATTCTTCCTGCCAAAATATTACATTTGACAAGCGATTGACATATCCTGATAATTTATAGTGATTATCATATTCAATTTAAATACCAATAAGTTCAGTTATGCAAACTATCACTGTAGATGATTTTTACAAACATGCCTCGCAGAATACCCAGGAAAGCGTAGACTCACTTTTACCCTCGGGGATAAATAAAGAAATTGGGCATTTTAATGTATTTAGCCTGGTTGATTTAATGCCAAGGCTTAGGGCTGACCCAGGCCATATGCCTTATAATCGAAGGGAGTATTATAAGATCAGCCTGGTACGGGGCCGGAATGTTGCCGAGTATGCCGATAAGGTTGTTCATATTGAAAAGAACGCCTTACTGTTTGCAACGCCAAAAATACCTTATAACTGGATCCCGCAGGACACTGACCAGTCGGGCTATTTCTGCATATTTACCAGTGATTTTTTAGTGCAATCAAAAAGCGGTGCAATTTTAGATGAGTTGCCGATATTCCGCTCCGGGGCCTGCCCGATTTTCCAGATCACTGATGACGAGGCGGAAGAAATGGCACTGCTGTTTAAAAAAATGCAAGCGGAAATTACATCCAATTATCTTTATAAGTACGACCTGATCCGCAATTTTGTGATGGAGATGATACATTATGGCCAAAAACTTGAACCAATAACGACTTATAACACCAGCCACAATGCTTCTGCCCGGGTTTCTTCCCTGTTTATTGAGTTGCTGGAAAGGCAGTTCCCGATAGCATCTCCTCAACAAAAATTGGGCCTGCGCACAGCAAAAGATTATGCCGGCCGTTTGGCTATCCATAGTAACCATTTAAATAAAGTGTTAAAAGAAAATACAGGTAAAACCACTACAGAACACATCAGCAGCAGGCTGGTGCAGGAAGCAAAAATACTGCTCAGGCAAACCGATTGGAATATTTCGGAGATTGCTTATAGCCTGGGGTTTGAGCAATTATCGCATTTCTCCAACTTCTTTAAAAAACAAACATCTTTATCCCCGGTTGAAATAAGGAACCAGGCTATTTGAACCAGGTAAATAAGCACATTTAAATCAAAACACTAAATTGATAAAAGAAGCAGGCACCATTTCAGATCCCGAAGTAAATGCGGCCATAGCTGAAATACAATCAGACATTGAGGCAATAGAAAAAAATCCTTCGCTTTATGAAGATAAAAACTTTAATGAGCGTCTATATGCTATAGACTTTATTGAATTTCAAATTATGGATCATATTGAAAGCCTCCTGCAAAAGACAATACAACCGGATGAATTGACCTTGCTAAAAAACCGCGCTAAAAAAATAAAAATTGAACTTGAAGAAATTGATAATAACCTGTTTAAAAAACTTCGGGAAGATATCCGGACAGGTGGATATACAGAAAAAGGATTCAAAAATCTGGTTAATGAATATGTCGGTTTCAATTTAGACCACACCGAACACCAGGAAGAAGAGGGGTATGATAACCTTGATATTTTTATCAACGGGTTATTCCCTGTCCGGGTTGCGCCTGAACAGACCAAGTATTTAGAATCCGAAATGGTATTTTATCAAAAAACACCCGCCCGGATCATTTTCGAGTTTGTTGAGAAAGTCCGTTTTGTGCAGGAAGATGTTTTTTTTGATTTGGGTTCTGGCTTAGGGCAAGTAGCCATCGTGGTAAACCTGTTGACAGGTGCTAAAACCATAGGCGTAGAGTTTGAGCCGGCGTTTTGTGATTATGCAAAGGATTGTGCCGATGCGTTTAATTTATCAGGTGTGACATTTATTAATGTTGATGCCCGGAAAGCAGATTATTCCGAAGGGACTATATTTTTTATGTATACTCCCTTCAGAGGTGAAATGCTGCAGGAGGTTTTGGCGATCTTAAAGAAAGAATCGTTATCCCGAAAAATCAAGATTATAACTTACGGCCCTTGTACCGCCGATGTAGCCTTGCAAAGTTGGTTGGATATTGCTGGACCGTGGGATGGGAATATTTATAAGTTGGCTGTTTTTAATAGCTTATAGTTGCCTTTATGATGCCAAGAGCGAAGTGCAACTCGTGGTGCAGCATGGCTTCAGTTTTCAACTGCAAACGAGTTCTGATTTAGGAGCGTTCGTGTTCATTTCGCATACGATAAATATTCCGTAAATAACTAATAATCAGGAAATTGAATTTTACACAATTTAGGATTAAAATGTATACGATTAATTATCACCAATTAAATATTTGAAATAAACGCGAAATGAATGCCTGTTTATTAAAACTGTTCCGATTTATACAATTAACAAGTTAATCAGCGAAGTACTTTTGTTATTAATATTAAAATAACCCAACAGCATTGAACTTAGTAAAATGAAAGCACTAACATTATCGGCCCCCGGAACATCTGATGTACTTGAATATAAAGAAGTGGCCGACCCTGCATTGAAAGCAGATGAAATATTGGTAAGGATGGAGGCCATCGGCCTGAACTTCGCAGATATTATGCGAAGGAGCGGCGTTTATCCGTTAAGGGGCAATGCACCATATATAAACGGGTATGAAGGCGCCGGGGTGGTGATAGACAATAATAAGAATACGATGTTTAAGCCTGGTGACAGAGTAGGTTTTGCTGACGTTCCGTTTGCAAACGCAGAATTGGTGGCCGTTCCTGTTGCCCATGTCATACCATTGCCCGCAGATATTAGCTTTGAAACAGCAGCTTCGGTGTTGTTACAAGGGCTTACAGCCCAATTTTTAACGTCCGACAGCCATCGGGTAAACCAGGGAGAGACTGTACTTATACACGCCGCTGCAGGTGGTGTTGGGCAGTTGTTGATACAGGTATGCAAATTATTGGGCGCGAAAGTAATAGGCTTGACATCTTCAGAAAGCAAAAGGGATATTTCGCTTTCACTTGGTGCCGATCACGTTTTTTTATATAGCGAAGATTGGAAAGCAAAAACCTCAGCACTATTCCCTAACGGTGTAGATGTGGTTTATGACAGCGTTGGCAGTACAATGAAAGACAGCCTTGAAGTAGCCAGGATTTGTGGACAAGTAGTTTTATTCGGCTTGGCCGGCGACAAATTAGAGTTAGGCAACCCATTGTTGATAATAGCTAATTCTAAAACAATAACGGGGGGCGATTTATGGAATTATCTGACATCTGGTGAAGAACGTGTTAAAAGGGCGCAACAATTATTTGGATGGGTACGCAGCAAACAGCTAACCGTCTCCATTCCTACGCTGTTTAAACTTTCAGATGGCAAACAAGCACATGATTTTTTGGAAAGCAGGAAAAGTACAGGCAAAATCTTATTAATACCCTAACGGCAAATGCTACCGGGAAGCACGAATGCAATTTCGGTTTTATTTTCACATCCCTTAAATTTGAGATAAGTGAATTAAACTGGCGGCCATAAATATTTATCAATATTTTCGGAACCTGACAGAGAGGGTGAGTTACTCCCTCTCAAAATCTAATTAAGCAGGTGAGGTATTACTGGTAAAAGCATTCACGGCTAACGAAAGTTATGGCATTTGTGCCCATATATTTTAGCTGAAGATTAGATTACTACACTCTTGTTATCGATTAGTAAATTGTTGAGTTTGATTGTAAAGGACCATTTCAAGGCTATTATCCAGCTTATAAATGTCCTTATAGTTTAGTACTTCTCCTTTACTCACTATAGAAGTAATATAAGCGATTTTTAACGGAACCGGCTTTTGTAAAGTGAAATTTTTTGTTTGATACTTTAATATTGCTTTATCAAGCGCTGCTATTTTGTTTCCAGAGCCATCATATTTTAATAACAACGCTGCTAATTTTTCGGCATACTCAACCCTTACGCATCCATGGCTTAAATCCCGCTGCTGCTTTTTAAACAGTTGTCGTTCGGGAGTATCGTGCAGGTAGACATCGTAAATATTGGGAAAACGGAATACAACCAGGCCGAACGCCTTATCACAGCCCGCTGATCGCGTAACCCGATATTTCCGGGGATTTTGCTTAACAAGAGAAAGATTAGCGGCATTAGGTTCAATATACTCTCCCTTGCCATCGTAAATTGCATAGTGATTATTCCCCAAAAAGGAGCTGTCTTCTAATGCCCTTGGAAGTAACTCTTTCCTGAAAATTTTATTGCGCACCTTCCATTCCGGTGCTGTGGTAAAGTAACTTATTTGACTTCCCAGGGTCGGCGTAGGGTTTTCACTGGTGCCCACAATTGCCTTAAATTCATATGTGGAGTCAGCTTCATACAAAGTCAAAGTGTACGACGGTATATTAACCATTATGTAACTGCCACTGTCTACATTTGCCCAGCGCAGCCTTTCCATGTTTATCGCTAATAGCCTGATGTCACTTTCAGGTATTTCATAGCAGTCGCCTGTGTACAAACCTGTCCATAGGCGCATGTGATGTTGCATTTCAGTGTACTCTTTTGATTTAGGCTGAACATCGCCAATAGCGTTCATAAAATCTTTTTCCATAATGGCGTCGGTAAGTGCCTTTTCAGCCCTAAAGCCGGTAGTCAAACTGTCAATTTTCTTTGCCGGATAGTCAGGGTTAAGTTTCCCGAAATGGAGGTTATTTATAAAATTTAATAGGGCATCCGTCAGTATGATATCAAACCGGGCTTGTCTTTTAATAGTTATTGTCCCGGGTTTTTCAAGTATGTTATGCAGGTCATCATAGTTAAGCTCGTGCGGATGATAATCGTCGCGTGATAAGCCGAATTGTAGTACACAATCGATCAGCAACATTGCTTGCCATGTACTGCCGGTACCACTTTGCGGTTTAATCCAGGGAGAATTGAAATTTCTTTTTTGATAAAACGTTTTAACTGAATTGGGATAATAAAGGCTTAACTCATTGCTAACGAGTTGGCGTTCGATTTCAGCCGAAAGTGTGCTATCGGCTAAAATAAACACAGAAGATTTATTTATGCTAATTTTTTTTGCTGCTTGCCCGGCAGAAAAAACAAATAACAAACTAATCATAATTAGCGGCCTGTACAATATATTTTTCGAGTGTTTCATAACCCACAATTAATAGTCCAAAATTGCGAGCTTCCAGGTATTTAAATAATGACAGCAGTCACTGTCCAGGTTGATTTACAGCACATCTGGTGTCGCTAAATGAGTTGTCCACAATTATCCGCCTTGTTAACGATAAAAAAGGGCTCCGCGATCGAGGCCGTCCTTAAGGTATTTAGATTTCCTGCAAAGGCCTTTCAAAAGGCTAAATGGCATCCTTCATATCTTCGCGAAACTCTTGCATCAAATTACCCGGCTTCATCCGGATGAATACTAAAGCTTTTATCCGTAATTTATAACTCAGTGCTATTCACAGGCAAATTCAGTAAGGAAATATAAGTAACGGTATGGTTATCAGTTCGGGAAATTCCTCGGTGATATAAGGGCCAACGATCTCTTCAAAGTGAAACCGATGATTTACCATCACAAGCAGATCATTGTGCAAGCCATTTATCATTACATCAACCGCTTTTGTAAGGTCCTTTTCTCTAATGTTATTTAAAAGCAAGTTGTCGTATTTTACATTGGCGCATATCTCATCTTTAAAAACAGCAGTGGCATATTCTTCACGCATGTCAGGCAGGCCCTTTGCTGAAAGGTTGGCGATGGAAACGATTGCGCTCCACGGCTTTGCCAGCTCGATCAAAAAACGTACAAATTGAATGCGGCAATACCTTAAATCGGCTATGTATACCATCCGTTCTATCTGTTTTATTGACCAATGAAGCGGAACCATCAATAACGGACAACGCACCTTATTCATTAAAGTGTTGAAGTTAATATGCTCTTTTGATAGTGTTGTGGATGAGTGATGTGTTGCGCCCCTAATGATCATCCAAATTTGTTCCTTGTTTGAAAATTCAGCAAGTTGTGTTTCATTAAACAGGGTAACGTCCATCTCCTTCATCTCAGGCCTAAATCCAGCGTTCTGATCGCTCAGCTTTATTAATGCCCCGGTCAATTCTGGTTCGCAATCCCTAACTGTTTCATCGCCGTCTACTGTAAATATTTTTTCTTTATGCATAACGTCAACGGTTTTACAAGCATTGGCTACTAAAATATTTGCTTCCAATCCCCTGGCAATAACCAATGCGAATTTTGCAGCATGCGTGCCTTGCGGCGTACCGTCATTAAATACAAGTAAGGTCTTCATAATTTACTGATCAAAGAGAAATCAAATCACAAGTAAAGTTTGAAAATATTGTCAATAGGCGCAATGATTTCGGTCATCGTAAAAAGTGCCTCTCGTCATATAATGCAAAGCATGAATATCAGGCAACTACACACTCGTTCGTCCATTTCCAGTTTTTAATGCCTGGCATGTCGTCCAGGTAAGTACATATATATTCATGATGCTCCCTGAGTACTGCTTCGCAATGAGCAATAAAAGGCTCGGCTTGTAAGTGCATAGCGGGTACCCTTTTAACAGCTTCCATTGCCAGGTGGTAACGGCTCATTTCATTTAATACTACCATATCAAATGGGGTTGTTGTGCTGCCTTCTTCCATATATCCCCTAACGTGGAAACGTGCCGGATCCGGGCGGCCATGAACCAAATCATGAACAATACGTACGTAACCATGAAATGCAAAAATAACCGGTACTGAATCAGTGAATAGCGATTCAAAGTATTCTGCACTCATTCCGTGGGGGTGATAAGCCGCAGGAGATAAGGCCATCAGATCAACCACGTTAACTACCCTGACTTTAAGATCGGGCATATATTCTCTTAATATCCAGGCCGCGGCAACGGTTTCCAGTGTTGGCACATCACCCGCACATCCCAAAACGACGTCCGGGTTTTCCGCATCGCAATTTCCTGCCCAGGTCCACTCAGATGCCCCCCTGGCGCAATGCTCAATGGCTTCGTCCATAGTTAACCATTGCAATTCAGGTTGTTTCCCGGCAATTACTACGTTTACATAATCTTTGCTGCGCAGGCAATGGTCCATAACAGATAGCAATGTGTTTGCGTCGGGCGGCAGGTAAATTCTCGCCACAGCACTTTTCTTATTAATAACAGTATCAATAAAGCCCGGACCCTGGTGGCTGTAACCGTTGTTGTCCTGGCGCCAAACATGCGAGGTAAGCAGGTAATTTAATGAAGCAACCGGCTTACGCCATGCCAACTCATGCGCTGTTTTTATCCATTTGGCATACTGGCTAACCATTGAATCTACGATAGTAACAAATGCTTCGTAGCAAGGAAAAATGCCATGCCTGCCTGTTAACAAATAGCCTTCCAACCAGCCTTCACACAGGTGTTCGCTTAAAACTTCCATCACGCGACCATCCACCGATAATTTTTCATCGTTTGGAATAATGTTTTCCATAAAGCACCGCTCTGTTACCTCAAATACGGCCTCTAAACGGTTTGAATTAGTTTCATCGGGGCAAAAAAGCCTGAAGTTTTGGTTATCCTTGTTTAAAATAAATATGTCGCGTAAAAACTTACCTAAATTCCTTGTGCTTTCAGCTTCGGTAATGCCAGGTCCGGGTATAGCTAATTCATAGGTTCTAAAATCGGGTAATAATAACTCTTTTAATAAAAGGCCGCCGTTTGCGTAAGGCAAGGCCCCCATTCGCTTTTTACCCTTTGGTGCAAGCGCTGCCAATTCAGGAATTAATGTGCCGTTTTCATCAAACAATTTTTCTGGGCGGTAGCTCCGCATCCATTGCTCTACATATTTTAATTTCTTTAAATCGTCTTTAACTCCCATTAGTGGTACCTGGTGCGTACGGAATGTCCCCTCGATTGGAACGCCATCCCATTCTTTTGGGCCTGTCCAACCCTTTGGTGTCCTTAGTATTATCATCGGCCACTGGGCATGATGAATTTTTTCTTCCGCCCTGGCTTCGTGCTGAATAGCTTTTATCCGCCTGTATGCCTCGGAAACAGTACCTGCCATTTGCCGATGTACTACCAACGGGTCATCACCCTCCACAAACAACACATCGTAACCATAGCCCATAAATAATTGTGTTAACTCCACATCGCTCAATCTGGAAAGGACCGTTGGGCCGGATATTTTATAACCATTTAAATGGAGTATAGGCAGCACAGCGCCATCTCTTTTAGGATTAAGGAAATTGATAGATTTCCAACTGCCTTCCAATGGTGCGGTTTCTGCCTCTCCATCGCCCACCACACAAGCCACCAACAAATCGGGATTGTCAAAAGCTGCCCCGAAGGCATGAACCAGCGCATACCCCAATTCGCCACCTTCATGAATTGATCCTGGTGTATGTGCGCTCACATGGCTTGGAATACCGCCCGGAGTAGAAAACTGCCTGAATAAACGCAGCATACCCTCTTCATTTTGCTCAATCAGCGGGTAAATTTCCGAATAGGTGCCTTCTAAATAAGTATGCGCAACAATGGCAGGCGCTCCGTGGCCCGGGCCGCAAACATAAAGCACATCAACATCTGTATCGTTTATTAACTTGTTAAGGTGCACATAAACAAGGTTTAAGCCGGGCG
>JABDCF010000064.1 GCA_013288235.1 Bacteroidota bacterium
TACGCTATTGCTACAGGGTGAAGATATGCAGGTATCTGAAATATTGCAACGCAGGACAATTGCCAATTACAGCCAGTTAACAGCGGGCAAAAAGATCATCATTATAGATGAAGCGCAAACCATACCCGAAATAGGCAAGATATTAAAATTAATGATCGATGGGATAAAAGGCATCACCATTATTGTGACGGGCAGTAGCAGCTTTGACCTGGTTTATGCTACCGGGGAACCATTGGTCGGCCGCAACCTGGTATATCAATTATATCCAATTGCACAGGCAGAATTATCTGCCGTGGAAGACTATGTGACTATCGTGCGGAATCTTGAGGAAAGATTAATATATGGCAGCTATCCTGAACTATGGCATATTGATAACACGCAGGAAAAAGAGAACTACCTAAAACAAATGGTAAATAGCTACCTGTTAAAAGACCTGTTGACCATGGAGAATGTGAAAGGCGCCGGTGTGGTATATAAGCTGCTGCAACTACTGGCATGGCAGGTTGGCAGCCAGGTTAGTACGGTGGAACTTGGCAACAGTTTACAATTGAACAAGATCACTGTAGAACGTTATCTCGACCTGCTGACGAAGGTATTTATCATATACCCTTTAACAGGTTATAGTAACAATTTACGGAAGGAAGTTACCAAAAGTAAAAAGTGGTACTTCTTTGATAACGGGCTGCGAAACGCGCTGATCAATAATTTCAGCCATTTAAACCAGCGTAATGATATTGGTCAGCTATGGGAACAATATATATTAAGTGAACGGATAAAGAATAATAGTTATAACGGCTATCATCCACAGTATTTTTTTTGGAGGACTTACGATGGGCAGGAGATCGATCTGATAGAATCGCACAATGGGAAACTTCACGCCATCGAATGCAAATGGAAGGACAACAATGTGAAAAAACCGTTGGCGTTTAATAAAGCATATCCCGATGCCGTATTTACTGTAGCCAGCCAGGAAAACTATTTGGATTTGATAACGAAAAAAAATCAGGACAAATGATGCTTTTTTGGAGACCGCCAGGTGCCGGATGTTCTCCAAAAATATTGACTACACAAACTGATTCAAAATTAGCACGCCGATAAGCCCCGTAACCGATATAACTGTTTCCATCAGCGACCATGACCGGATAGTATCTTTGATAGACAGATTAAAATACTCCTTAAACAGCCAGAACCCACCATCATTCAGATGCGAAAAAGCAAGACTGCCTGCGCCGATGGACAGCACCATTAAGTTAGCATTGATGGTATGATCGTGCAAAACCATAGATGAAACAATTCCCGCTGCCGTTAAACCTGCAACGGTGGCCGAACCTAAACTGATTCGAATAATAGCCGCGACGAGCCAACCCAAAATAAGAGGCTGCATGTGGAACCCTTGCAGCACCGCCGCGATATTTTTGTCGGCGCCACTATCGGTCAGCACCCCTTTAAACGCCCCTGAGCCGGCTACTATAAGCAGGATCATCGAAACATCTTTTACTGCGTCTGCATAGATGATCCCGAGATGTTTCATGCTTTTGCCGTGTTTAACACCCAATATAAAGGTGGCTGCCAGCAGCGAAATCAGCATTACTATCGGTGCGTCGCCGATAAACGCAATAAATTTATGAAAACTGCCTGTGCTATGGTCAAGATTAAGGTATACAGTAGCACTCATTAATAAAATAACCGGTAACAGCGCAGTGAAAAAACTCCTGGCGGCGCTTGGCAGCTTATCGTCAGGCACCTCTTCGGCCATAAAAGTTGCCAGCGGGGTCGAGGTTATATTCTTTACTGTGCGTGAAAATAACGGCCCTGCAATAATGATAGCCGGCACAGCGATGATAAGCCCATAAAGTAATGTTTTACCCATATTGGCATGGAAAATCACGACGAGGGCCGATGGAGCGGGGTGCGGGGGCAAAAAACCGTGTGTTACAGATAGTGCAGCCAGCATTGGCAAACCTATATAAACTGCCTTCAATTTGTATTTGTAAACAATCGAAAAAATTAGCGGCACCATCAGCACAAAGCCGGTTTCAAAAAAAAGTGGTATGCCTATAATAAAACCAACCACCACTAACGCCCATTGTACATATTTAATCCCAAAGCCGTTAACCAATACTTCTGCAATTTTTTGGGCGGCGCCGCTCACGGCTACCAGTTTACCTATCATGGCGCCCACACAAATAATAATGGATATCTTGCCAAAAGTGTCCCCGAGACCATTTTGTACCGATTTGGTAACCTTATCCAGCGGAATCCCGAGCATCAGGCCGGCAGTTAACGAAACGATCAGGAAGGCTATAAAAGGGTTTACTTTAGCCCAGCTTACTAATAATACAAGCAGGATAATGCAGAAGAGGATGATTAATAGGGTCATTATTAATATTCGGTTATACGTACTGGTTGGATACGACTAAAGTAATAACATTATTTGAGTTTGGAATTTTTGGAGATAAAAACTTTGTACTTTCGTATCAAAAATAACCATCATGAAACTGATACCTTATTTAAGCTTTCCTGGTAATTGCGAGGAAGCATTGAACTATTATGCGAAAATTTTCGATGGGAGCATCAGCGATTTAAGTCGCTTTGGTGATACTTTCCCCGTTGCCGATGATCAAAAGAATAGGGTAATGCATGCCCGGTTAGCTTTTGGCGACAACATGCTGATGTTCTCCGACAATATGCCCGGCGCCACTATTGATTTTGGGAATGGCATCAGTTTAAGTATCGGGCTTACTGATGAACAGCAAGCAAGATCGATTTTCGGGCAGCTTGCCGAAGGTGGCAAAGTAACTATGCCAATGGAAAAACAATTCTGGGGCGCACTGTTCGGCATGGTACAGGATAAATACGGCATTAACTGGATGATAAATTGCGAAGAAGTTCATGGTTGATGGCTCATAGCTCATGGTAGCTGCTTTTTGCTCATAGTCCATGGCTCATAGTTCATGGCAGCTGCAAACTTATTTTTTCACTATGAACCATGGACTATGAGCCATGAACCATGAACCATGAACTAAAAAATCTATGACTAAACAACGCTACTTCTTTCTCGTACTCATATTAGGCGCACTTACGGCCATCAGTCCTTTTTCTATCGATATGTACCTGCCGGCGTTTCCGGCTATCGCGAAGTCGCTGCATACTTCGCATGTATCGTTTTCATTGGCCAGCTTTTTTGTGGGGATAGCGCTTGGTCAGTTGCTTTACGGGCCTTTGCTGGATAGGTTTGGCCGCAAAAACCCACTTTATGCCGGTTTGGCCTTGTACGTGCTGGCATCGGCAGGCTGCTATTTTTCAACCTCTATCGAAATGCTGTGCATATGGCGCTTTATACAGGCTGTGGGCAGCTGTGCGGCGGGTGTGGCCTCGCTGGCTATGGTGCGCGATATTTTCCCGGTGAAGGACAACGCCAAAGTATTTGCCCTGTTAATTTTGGTGTTAAGCGTATCGCCGCTGCTGGCGCCCACCATTGGTGGCTACATCAGTGCCGCGTTTGGCTGGCAGATCATATTTATTATACTGGCAGGTATAGCCATATTGGTAACCCTTGCGGTAATTTTTGCTTTGCCCGAAAGCTACCCGCCCGATCCAACCTATTCGTTAAAGCCAATCCCTATTATCACCAGCTTTTGGCAGGTGCTGAAAAATCCGCAGTTTTATACCTATGCCATTTGCGGGGCTATTAGTTTTTCGGCTTTGTTTACCTATTTATCGGCCTCGCCGTTTGTTTTTATAGTGGTGTTTGGGCTTAGCAGTAAAGTTTACGGGTGGATATTTGCCTTTCTGTCCATTGGCTTCATAGGCGCGAGCCAGGTAAACAACACGCTGACGAGAAAATATAAAAGCGAACGGATCGTAAATATTTCGCTGCTTTGCATGGTGATCGTGTCGGCTATTTTTTTGATCGGATCGGTAAATAATTGGTTTGGCCTTTACGGCACCATCGGGATGATATTTTCAATTCTGTGTTGCGTTGGGATAACTTATCCTAACACTTCGGCGCTGTCGCTGGCGCCCTTTAAAAAAAATGCAGGAACTGCCGCTGCGCTTATGGGCGTATTTCAAATGGCTTTTGGTACGCTGGTATCGGTAGTGGTGGGCTTGTTTAAAAACCATAATACCGTGCCAATGGCAGCTATAATAATGGCTGCATCAGCACTGGCTTTTGTTATTTTACTTGTGGGCAGGAGGATGGTGCCGGAGGGGGTTGGGGAACAGGTTGATGGTGAAGCCAAAGTGATGATGCATTGAGGTTCCGACAACCCGACTACTCCCTTACCGCCGTCACCTTACTCCCGTCCTGCCCCAAAGTTGCAAAAACAATTTCCTTATCCGTTAATTCCGAAACCCAAAACGGGAATGCCCTTGTAGTGCCATCAGGAAGGGTTTCTTTTATGCGGATATTCATGCCATCAGTGGTAAATGTGCCATGCGACAGGGCCTTGCCGCCCCACATAATTACATAGGTATTATCTTTCGAAAACTCAATGGAGGGCGATTCGCTTTGCAGTTGTGCGGCGGGCACTTCAGGCGGGTCGGCATTAGGGTGTTCTATCTTGGTGTATTTCCATTTGCCGTAAAGGTCTTCGGGTTTTACGGATGATTTGCACCCGGCAAAAAGGAACAATAAGAGGATGGCGGATATATAAATGGTGTGTTTTGACATAACGGATGTATTGGATAAAATTAATAAAATGTATGAATTTGAACAGGCAGACGCATTAAATAATTTTAAGCTTAGTGAGCCCGAATGGCTGGAATCAGGTCATTTAAAGATTGATTTTAAACCACAAAGTGCACTAAGACTTCACAAAGGTCACCAAGAAAAGAACTTGGTGATCTTTGTGGTTTTCACTTTGTGTACTTCGTGGTAAAAACTAATCATCAGACAAATAAAACACGTTCTTTCAAATACTATATTAAATGCTGATATCAAAAATAATTTTTAATGCGTCTGCCATGCGAATTTGAAAGATGATGACCGATAATTAAAAAATATTTATAAATTTAACAATTGTTATTTTCACACTTATTTAAGAGGAGGTGAAAGCTAAAAGGCGAAAGCTGAAAGGTAAAACCCTCTTCGATAAACCGATATTTAACCTATTATAACCATGACCTTTAAAAAATCCGCCGTCCTTTTCTTTATCCTTACCGGGATAAGCTTTGCCGGTTTTGCACAAACCACGGCAAGCCTTACCATCAGCAACGATTCAAAACTGACCATCAGCAAATATATTTACGGGCAGTTTGCCGAACATTTGGGGCATGGCATTTATGGCGGTTTTTGGGTGGATAAATCCTTACCGGTTGAAAAACAGGACAGGATAAGGCTGGATGTGGTTAAAGCCCTCAAAGAAATAAAAATACCGAGCCTGCGCTGGCCGGGCGGCTGTTTTGCCGATGAATACCACTGGCGCGATGGCATTGGTCCAACCGCACAAAGGCCGCGTATGGTAAACACAAACTGGGGCGGCACAACCGAAGATAACAGCTTTGGCACCCATGAGTTTCTGGAACTTTGCAGCCTCATTGGCTGCGAACCTTATATTGCCGCTAACGTAGGAAGCGGCACGGTCGAAGAAATGTCGAAATGGATTGAGTATTGCAACTCCAACAGCACCAGCACAGTGGCCGAAATGCGTAAACAAAACGGCCACCCCGATCCCTATAAAGTAACTTTTTGGGGCATAGGCAACGAAAGCTGGGGCTGCGGCGGCACTATGACGCCCGAATTTTACAGCGACCAGTTTAAACGCTATGCTTCTTTCGCTAAAAATTATCCCGGGGCACCGCTTAAAAAAATAGCCAGCGGCCCTAACTCCGATGATTATAACTGGACAGAAGTCATGATGAAAAACATCCCCGGCTGGATGATGTGGGGTATCTCTTTACATTATTATACCGTGCCAACCGGCAACTGGGGTCATAAAGGTTCGGCTACAGCTTTTAGCGAAAACGAATACTTTAACACCATGGTAAACTGCCTCAAAATGGAGGAACTGGTGACCAAACATTCGGCCATTATGGATAAATACGACCCGAAAAAAAATGTAGCGCTTGTGGTTGATGAATGGGGCGTTTGGACGGACGTTGAGCCCGGCACCAACCCCGGCTTTTTGTACCAGCAAAACAGCCTTCGCGATGCCCTGATAGCCGCCACCAACCTCAATATCTTCAACAACCATTGCGACAGGGTGCGCGGTGCGGCTTTGGCGCAAACCATAAACGTATTGCAATCGCTTATCCTCACCGATAAGGATAAAATGCTGCTAACGCCTACCTACTATATTTTTGATATGTACAAAGTGCACCAGGATGCAAAATATTTGCCTATACAGCTAAACTCGCCCGATTATGTGGTGGACGGCAAAACGCTGCCGGCAGTAAATGTTTCTGCTTCGCAGGATGCTTCAGGCAAAGTGCATATCTCGCTGGTAAACCTTGATCTGCATAATAACATTACAATCAGCACCAGCTTAAAGGATATCCAATGGAAAACAGTAACCGGGCAAATACTTACCTCAGCAAATATTACTGATATCAATACATTTCAGCACCCGGATAAATTGAAACCGGTAAACTTTACCGGGGCAAAAAAGGATGGGGATAATTTGGTGGTAGTGTTGCCAGCAAAATCGACGGTAACGCTGGAGTTGGAATGAGAAAAAACGTATGATTTACTTATGCTGATATTTAATGACAGAAATCGAGACATTAAGGTATGAATTAAACAAAATCAATTCATATCCTTTAGAATTAAAAAAAGTGGATTGCGGAATAAATGGAAAAGGATTCTTCCCGGGCGCGAGAGGATTATCGAATGATAATGATCAAACCTTGTCTAATAAGCCAATAATGATTTTGGGACATGATTTCGGGGCGGAAGGGGATTATAAAAATTCAGTTAAAAGGGGTTGTGAAAGTCAACAAGCTTTAACTTGGAGCAATCTCAACAAAATGCTTGTACATTTTGATATAAATGAAAATCAATGTTTCTTCACAAATTGTATTATGGGGGTCAGAACAGATGGTGAAAGTGCAATTGGGAAAAGCATTGCGTTTAAATATCCGGAGTATTTAAAGGATTGTAAAGACTTGCTAATAAAACAAATTGCTTTGCAGAGACCAAAGCTTATTATAGCGTTGGGTTTAAATATACCTGAATTCTTAAGTTCATTATCCCCTTCGTTGTTAAAATTGGGCAAAGTCAAGTCATTTAAAAGACTTGATCGTGAGAATTTAGCAGCTTTTAAAGAAATTGAATTTGCCGGGCTACTTAATTTCAAAACAAATATTGTTATAATTACTCATCCTACTTATTGGCATTTGAATGTTAAACACAGAAAACATGATGATATTATGGGTTTGGACGCAGAAAAAAAATTAATTAAACAGAATATAAATTAAGCTGTGCCCGGTGTTATCACAGTTTTACTCCCCGGAATTATTTTCTGTAAAGCAAAAAAGATAATTACCAAACCATCATTTTAATGACAGTTATTTCTTATTTGGGTAATTCAGATAAACATTTGTTTATATTTGTATGTCTTAATACTTAATTTATCTGTATTATTATTAAGCCTTGCCAATATTTATGTCAGTAACCGCAGCTAAATCTTCATCATACATTTCAGAATCAATGTTTTTAAAGGAAACATCTTCACAGACGTTTTCCGCAAATTATGTCATTCATGCTTATGAGCAAGGAAGACAAAGAGGCATGAAAGACAAAATGGTAGAATTGGAATCAGACGCTAAAAACCAATTTGCCAAAAACAGGGATTATACCATCAAGACTATTAATAATTTGATCACAGATTTAATAACCGAGGGTGTAATTACCCAAAGGGGCTGGATCAAATCAGAAGGGTTGGAAGTTTTTGACGTTGTAATAGCAGTTCCACAGGAAAATTACCTGGCCGAAAACTTTGAAAGGTTTTATATAAAGGCCAATCAAATAGAAACAGAATCCAATAGCCCTGAGTTCCACCTAAACATCAGGTTTATAAACGGAAGTAAGCCCATCAATGAAGAAAAGTTATTTTATGATGGCTATAAATTAAAATTCGAGATTCAGGTTTCATCAAAAACAGCAAACTGAGAGAATGAGTTTAGCACATGCGAAACATAATGAAGCATTATGCAATAAGCTCAACGATGAAAAGGTTTATTTTGATTGGGTAGTAACCACCGCTTTTTACAGTGCCCTCCATTTTAGCGAATACCAACTATTCCCATTTTCTATAGGCCCGACAGATTATCCTGATTTTGATGTTTATTACGGTGTTTTTAAATCGTTAAATGATAATAAACACGATGCCCGCAAACGGCTTGTTTACAGCAACATCCATTCGAAGGCCGGATCGGCTTATAATTGGTTAAAGGACCTATGCTGGACAGCCCGGTATTATGATTACCAAATTTCTATGGAAGAAGCCAATGAAGCTGTAAATAAATTAAATATATTGAAAATGTATTTGACAAAATCACAAACGCCCCAGCCATAACCCGCAGATATTACCCCCGCTTTTTTGCCACTTTTCGCATTTTTTCCTCGGCCTGGTCTTGCTCATCTTTTTCACTAAAAGGGCGTTCTGATTTAATTTCGCCATACCCGCCCCGCTCAATGCTTTTTGCGCCTTTTATAACGCCATCGTTCACCTTTTCTTTCTTCTTCATTCCGGTACAATTAGCTTATTGATGGCCAACGTTAAGTTTAACCTGCGGCGGCTGGGAATGTTTACAATTGTTGATATTATTTTGCCCGCAGCTCTTGCGAATAACAATCGCTAAGATCATATTTGAGGAAGAAAATTTTATCACAATCTGTAACAATCGCCATACCTTGCAATCTAAATTACACTATACAGCCAGGGTACTACAAATTAATGCTGTAAGTTTTCGTAAAAGCCCGCACCTCAAGGGCCTGGTCACAATCTTAAAAAAATTCAATTTAAAAAAATGAACAATTTAATTCCAATTCTATGGTGGGCAGTGCCTGTCGTAGTTGTTTTAGTGCTGTACAAATTTGTTTTGCGCGTTTTCTTCGGTATGGTTATCGTGCCCGACGACCGTATTGGCCTCGTGGTAAAAAAGTATGCGCTTTCGGGCGCTACGCGATTGCCTGATGGCCGTATCATCGCCATAAATGGCGAAGCAGGTATGCAGGCTAAAGCGCTTGCCCCTGGTTTATACTGGGCCATGTGGCCGTGGCAATTTACCATTACCATGGCGCCGTTTACCATTATTGAACAGGATAAACTGGGCCTTGTTAAGGCAAAAGACGGCGCCGCCATGGATACAGGCCGGGTATTAGGCAAGCCGATAGCCTGCGACAAATTCCAGGATGCGGTGGCATTTTTAAATAACAATGGGCAGAAAGGCCCGCAGGCTGCATTTTTAACGCCGGGGAGTTACCGTATCAATAATTTTTTATTTGAAATTGAAATGGTTCCCATTACCCAGGTACATGAAAATAAAGTGGGCATAATTACCACCCTCGACGGCGAACCGCTTGAAAAAGGCGAGATAGCAGGCGTGTCGGTTGCCGGCCATAAAAACTTCCAGGACCCGATGGCATTTATTAACGCCGGTGGTATGAAAGGGTTGCAAGAAGACGTGATACTGGCCGGTACTTATTACCTTAACCCCTGGTTTGTAATTGTGGAACAGGTGGATATGGTTTATATCCCTATTGGTTATGTGGGCGTGGTAAACTCCTTCGTCGGCCCAGAAGGCATAGATACCAGCGGCGATAGCTTTAAACATGGTAACATTGTAAAGCGGAACGAAAAAGGTGTTTGGGAACAACCGCTCGATCCGGGCAAGCACCCCGTAAACATTTATACGCATGCAGTTGAGGTGGTGCCTACAACCAATATCGTTTTAAACTGGGCCGATAGCCGTACTGAGGCGCATGAGCTTGATAAAAACCTGTGTACTATAACCGTGAGGTCATCCGATGGGTTTACTTTTAACCTTGATGTTTCGCAGATCATCCATATACCGCGTAACGAAGCGCCAAAGGTTATCGCCCGTTTCGGGAATATGAAAAACCTCGTGTCGCAGGTGCTGGAGCCCACCATTGCCAACTATTTCCGTAACTCGGCGCAAAAGAGTGATGTTATCGAGTTTTTGGCCAACCGTATCCAAAGGCAGGATGATGCTAAACAACATATCAGCAAAGTTTTAGATGCTTATAATGTTGTTGGTGTTGATACCCTGATAGGCGATATTGTGCCGCCAGCGCCGCTGATGAAGACCTTAACCGACCGTAAAATAGCCGAACAGGAAAAAGTCACTTACGAGATACAGCGCAATGCGCAGATAGAACGTAAGGAATTTGAAAGCGCCAAAGCTGGCGCCGATATGCAGCCGGAAGTTGTAAAATCAACCCGCCAGGTGGAAATAAATACGCAAATGGCAGCATCAAAAGTTGCTGCATCACGTGGTGAAGCCGAAGCAAAAACAATTAACGCAAAGGCTGATGCCGAAGTTCGTATCACCATTGCCAAAGCCGATGCAGAAGCAAAAACGGTTAACGCCAAGGCTGATGCCAATGCCACCGAAGTAAACGGTAGCGCCGAAGCAACTAAAATTAAGGCAATAGGTTTGGCCGAGGCCGAAGTTACCAAGCAAAAAACCCAGGCCATGGGTACCGAGCAATATGCTATTGTGCGTGTAGCCGAAGCTTTAGCTAATAATGGCATCAAATTAGTACCAGATATACTTGTAAGCGGAAAAGACGGTGGCGGCAATGGCATGATAGATGCTTTAATAGGTAACGAAATGCTTAAAAAGCTGCAAAAAGCTAATGAGGCAGGTAATGAGAAAGGGAAAGACGAAAAGGGAGGTGATAAGCAACCGATCAATAATTAATAATTCGCCATCGTTATTAGTAACGGCGATATAACGAAACAGCGTGTAAGACTTCCGAAGTTTTGAAAACTACGGAAGTCTTTTTTCTTTCACCCCTAATCTCTAATTAACTAATCTCTAACCCCATAAATGTTAAAAATTGTTATAACAACATACTTTATCAGCGTTTGATTTATATTTACCGGATGCTTCGAAGCTTATTTATTACCCTCTGTTGTGTTTTTTGTGCTTTTACTCTACATGCACAAACTGTTTTCAATGGCCGTGTATTTGAAAATAAAACCCGGATTACCCTGCATGGAGTAATCGTTGAAAATTTGGGCAACAAACTAAAAGCAATTACAGGCGACGATGGCCGTTTTAGTATAGCCGCAAAAGTTGGAGACCTGCTTGTATTAAAAAGCTTTGGTTATCAGCCCGATACGCTATTGTTAACCGATATGCACGACAAAGAAATATTTATGGAGCCCCAGCGGACGGAGCTTAACCAGGTTACCATTACCGATAGCAGCACCAATTCGACACAGGCGGCCAAAAACATGCAATATTACGACCCGCAATTTCACGGGCAAACCATTGTTTACCACCGCGATGACAAAGAACAATTTGATGGCGGCATTATTATAAGGATGCATTATTTTAAAGGCGATGAAAATAAAAAGAATAAAGCCGAACAAAAGGAGCACCAGCGCATCCTTAGCGAAGAAATAAGTGAGATATTTACCGCTGATAATATCAGCCATTATTTACCCCTGAAAGGGGCCGACCTGGACAACTTTTTACTTTTGTACACCCCCGATATTAAAGTTTATAACAGTAAGGACTTTAACCTGCTGGCTTATCTTAACACCTCCTATAAAACCTTTCTTACCCTCACACCCGATCAGCGCAAAGCCGGGCGGATATTTAACAAACAGTAACGGTTGTTGGAATGTTGGAAAGTTGTAATGTTGTTTTCTTCTTTCGGACTTTACTGACTTTCGGACTAAAAAAATCACTTATGATTGAGACTATCCGCTTTTGCCTTCGCTTTTTTCTTAAAAAACCCTTTCAGCAAAAAGTTACTTTGGGCAGCTTCCAGGTCTTCGTTTAGTTTAACCGAGCTTTGCTGTAAGTTATTTAAGGTTGATGCCACCTTTGCTGCGCCGTTCGGATCATTCAATAAATATCCAATGGTATTATCACTGGTATTCAGCTTATTGCTTGCTTTGTTAAGGTTATTGGTCAGTACGGTTGCGTTAGCAGCGGCTTGCTGCAATTGGGTAACTGCGCCTTTTATACGATTAAAGGTTGCTGTATCGGTAAGCAGCTTATCGGCAAAGCCGCCTTTGGTGTTCATCTTTTTGCTAAATGCCTCAAGTTGAACTGCAAGATGGGCAGCACTACCGGTTGCAGCCTGCAAATTGGCCATGGAATTGCGCAACTGCACACCCATGGTACTATCAGCAAGCAACGCGCCTACCGTGCCCTTGCCTTGTAATATTTTATGGCTTAGCAGTTTAAAGTCGGTAGTAATGGCAAGCAGGTTCTGGTTGTTTTGCTGTAAAGTTTTTACCAGGTCGTCGGTCGAAGGCACCTTTTCAGCCTGCAACACATCCCCGTCAGTTACCACAGGCGCCTGCGGGCTGCCGCCATCAATAACTATCAGCTTATTCCCTATAAAACCATCGGAGCTGATCCGTACGCCCGAATTACGGTGTATATACTGTTGTGTTGCCTGATCGATCCTCATGGTTACGTCAACCTGCGATATCCCAACAAAACGCACGTTGCTGATGGTGCCCACCTTAACACCCGAAAACCAAACGTCATTGCCTTTTTTTAACCCTGCAACATCATCAAATATGGCGCTGATATGGATGCTTTTTTCGAAGCTTTTTTGCTGGCCGCCAAGTGTAAAAACGCCAAGTATAAATATGGCAAGCCCGAGCGCTAAAAATACGCCAACCGTTATTGCTTTTCTATTTTCTGTTGTTGCCATAATATATGGGTTATCTAATGTATAAAATTGTAATCAAAAAATGGTTTTATCCTTTTATCGTTAGTGTCAAACACTTCGTTAAAAGTCCCTATCCGTTGAAATTGCCCTTCAATCAGCATGGCAATGCGGTCGCCGGTTTCCTTGGCGCAGGTAAGGTCGTGTGTAATAATGATAGATGAGGTATGGTAGCGCTGCTGCACCTCGTTTATGAGGGCGTTTATCTCGATACAGGTAATAGGGTCAAGCCCGGCTGTAGGCTCGTCATAAAGCATGATCTCGGGGTTAAGTATAAGCGTACGTGCAATACCTATACGTTTACGTTGCCCGCCCGAAAGTTCGGCCGGCATCTGGTTAATGGTTTGGGATAGGCCCACTGCATCAAGCACGGTTTCAACTGCGGTATCGATCTCTTTGCGGGTGATCTTCGTCCGGTTCCGTACCAGCGGAAATTCAAGGTTCTTACGCACGGTCATACTATCGTATAACGCACTATTTTGAAATGAAAACCCTATCCTTATCCGCAGCTCCCGCAATTGTCTGTCAGTTAAACAGCACACATCCTGGCCAAGCACTTCAATTGTACCTTTGTCGGGTTTTAAAAGGCCTGATATCAGCTTTATCAATACAGATTTACCAGAGCCCGACCGCCCCAGCACCACCAGGTTTTCGCCCTGGTAAAGGTCAAGGTCTATACCGCGTAGTACCGCATAATCTTCAAACGACTTTTCGATACCCCTGATGCTGATCACGGTGTTATTATAGTCAATATTTGCTTTTGCCTTTTCCATAATTTAGCCTTGTGATCAGCGAAAGTTACCAGTTATTTGAACAATAATAATTTCCTCAATAAATACTAAAAACATGGCTGTAACTACCGCTCCGTTTGCCGCCTTGCCCACACCCTCAGTGCCTTTGTTTGAATAATAGCCCTGGTAGCAACCAACAATACCAATGGTAAAACCAAATACTACCGATTTGATTAATGATGCAGTAAAATCCAGAAACATGAGTGGCTGAAAAAACTGCTGCACAAAAGCGGTATAGCTGATGCCTTCGTTTAGGCTTACATTTAAATAGCCACCCAGCAGGCCAATAAAAGCAGTATAAGTTGCTAAAATAGGGATGGTTAACGTAGTAGCCAGCACACGGGTACATACCAGGAATTTAAATGGGTTAGTGCCTGATACTTCCATCGCGTCAATTTGTTCGGTTACCCGCATGGAGCCTAATTCGGCGCCAATGCTGGAGCCAACTTTGCCCGAAGCAATAAGTGCCGTAACCAAAGGCGCCAGCGCACGCATAATGGCGATAGATACCAACGATGGCAGCCACGAATTTGCCCCAAAAGTTGCCAGCGACGGCCGCGATTGCTTGGTAAATATAAACCCCACGATAAAACCCGTTACTGATATTAAGGTAAATGAGCGCACGCCCACCTCGTAGCACTGGCGCACCAGCTCTTTAAATTCGAAAGGCGGCCTAAAAGCCTCCTTGAAAAAGCGGACGATAAACAAGTGAATTTTATAAATATCTTCAAAGAAAACGCCGAGACGGTGCCTGAAGGTATTGCCTTTTTTTTGCTTAGGCGTTGGTATGTTACTTACGTTATCCATTAATTACAATAAAGATATAGCTTATATAACATTTGATGTTGTTACTACAAAAAACTCGATAAGATGTTTATTAAACCGCCGCTATTAGACCAATGCTGAGAAAAAAAGCAAAAAAACTTTTTAAACTAATTTATAAACCCTAAAGACTTACCGGCAAATTGAAATAAAAGTATTATAAATTAAAAAATGTAATTTGTTGATTTTGCTTAATTTAAATCAGTTTACGATATGAACAAGGTTAATTTTAGATTAAGAAATGTAAAAATAATATTATACCCTACTTCTTAATCACTCTATTTTTGATAATCGATCAATTATAATGAGATTGCCTTGTAAATTCTTTTTTAATAAGGCAAGTTACTATGCTTTTCCATATTCATCCAATGATAATATTGAAAAATTGTCAATTATTCAGGCGCATAGGTAAATCACGTTTTTAATAGATTAAATTTGAGCATATATAAAATTTGCCGGTGCAAACCTAAGTTTTATTCATCCAAATAAATAGGATCGGCATAAAAAATACATCCATGAAATGTAAAAATTTGATATTGGGCTTTGCAATGCTGTTTATTTCAGTATTTGCAGGCGCTCAAAACAACCAGTTTCAATTTTCGCATTTAGATATTAACAATGGGTTATCACACAATGATGTTACCTGCATTTTTAAGGATAACCGGGGTTTTATGTGGTTCGGCACTTTATCCGGGCTCAACAGGTACGATGGCTATAAATTTAAAATATTTAAACATACTGTTAGTGACACTACAACGCTTGATGACGATTATATTGTAAGCATAAGCCAAGGCCCAAACAATAAGCTTTGGATAGAAACCCGTAACGGGTTTAATATTTATGATCCTAAAACAGAAAAATTTGACCATGATGTCAATGATTTTCTGCACAAAATAGGCGTTCCCGACTTCAGAATTGTAGCTATAAAAACCGATCACGCGGGCAATTTTTGGTTCCTGCACCGAACAATGGGTATTTATAAATATGACCCTCATACTGGCAAAACCATTCATTTAACCCACGCCGCGGCCGATACCACTTCAATTTGTAATAACGCTGTCTCCGATCTTGCCGAAGATTCCCATGGAAATTTCTGGCTAACCTACCGAAGCGGTATACTTGAGCGTATCGACCCAAAGGGCTTACTTGTAAATTACCGCTCACGTGCATTCAACAAATTGCCCGTCGAATTAAATTCATCGTACAAAATATTTATTGATAACCAGGATGATATATGGGGATTTGTACCCACCTACTCCGCAGGCGTTTATTATGTAAACGTTAGCAAGGGTATTTTTAAACACATTGATAAAGGGAATGATCCGGCGCATTTAAATACCGATGTGGTATCAAGTGTTATACAAGACGATAAGCAAAGAATATGGATTGCAACCGACCATGGGGGTGTCAACCTGTTAAACAAGCATGATTTCAAAATTCAATACCTGCTAAACCGCGAGGACGACAATAAAACCGTCGGCCAAAACAGTATTACTTTATTGTATAAGGACAACACTGATATTATATGGGTTGGTACTTATAAAAAGGGCGTTGGCTATTATCATGAAAGTATTATTAAATTCCCATTGTACACTCATCACCTGGCCGACCCGATTTCTGATCCGTACAGCCTGAGTTTTAGCGATATTAATAGCTTTGCCGAGGATAAGTTGGGCAATTTGTGGATAGGCACCAATGGCGGCGGCCTTATTTACTTCGACCGTAAAAAAGGAACATTTAAAAATTACCTGCACGATGCAGCTAATATAAACAGCCTCACCAACAACGTAGTGGTTTACCTGTACATGGCCCACGACCAAAAGTTATGGATAGGCACCTATTTTGGCGGCCTGGATAGTTATGACGGCAAAACATTTACACACTATAAGCATAATGAAGCCCAGCCGGGTAGTATTTCGGAAGACAGGATATGTGCTATAACAGAGGACAGTGAACACCATTTATTAGTGGGCACGCTTTCAGCCGGCTTTAACGTACTTGATAGTAAAACGCAAACCTTTTCGCATTATGTGTACAATCCGCGCGAAAATGCTATACACTCCGACTATGTAAGCAAGATATTAGAAGATAAGCGTAAAAATTTATGGGTAGTAACCTCTTACGGTGTGGATGTTCTGGTGAAAAAAACGCACCAATTTATTCATTATATCCACGATGAAAAGAACCCTAACAGCCTTATTAATAACAATACCAACAATGTGATGGAAGACAGTGCTGGCCTGATATGGGTAAGCACTCGCGGGGGCATAAGCATTTTTGATTACAAAACAGGCAAATTTACCAACTTAACCAAGCAGGACGGCCTGCCTGATAATGGCGTTATAGACATGCAGGAATACGATGACAGCAATGTTTGGGTAAGCACGCCGAACGGCTTGTCGGATATTGTTATTGACCGCTATTACCCCAGCGGGATAAAATTTCATTTTATAAATTATAACGAGACAGAAGGCCTGCAAGGGCGTGAGTTCACCGAAAATTCATCATTTAAAACAAAGGAAGGCGAGTTGATATTTGGCGGGGGCAACGGTTTTAATCTTTTTAGGCCTAATAATATCCGCACCAGCAAAAACATACCAAATTTGGTTTTAACCGATTTCCAGGTGTTTAATAAAACAGTAACCGTTGGCGAAAAAATAAACGGGAGGGTTATTTTACCCGAATCAATTACAGGATTAAAAACGCTGACCCTTAAATATAACGACAACGTTTTTGCAATAGAATTTGCCGCACTAAACTATTTCAATCCCGACAAGGTAAAATACCAATATACCATGGAGGAGTTTGATAAGGGGTGGATCACTGCTGATAATAAGATAAGGAGGGCAATATATACCAACCTTGACCCCGGTAATTATGTTTTTAAAGTAAGGGCCACAAGTAACGACAGGTGGAACAATAAAGAACTGACGCTGAATATCACCATATTGCCGCCTTTTTGGAAAACCGCCTGGGCTTATTTACTATATGCAGTATTAATTTTAGGCACATTGCTTTATTTGCGGAGAAGGGGCATTGAAAAGCTGCGTTCACAATTTTCGTTGGAGAAAGAACGTGAAGAAGCCCAGCGCATGCATGAGCTCGACCTGATGAAAATAAAATTCTTCACTAACGTTAGTCATGAGTTCCGCACGCCATTATCGCTTATTATGGCGCCGGTTGATAAGATACTTAAACAAATAAACGACACCGAAATACAGCGCCAGTTGCTGCTTGTAAACCGTAATGCGAAACGCTTACTGAACCTGGTGAACCAGTTGCTCGATTTCAGGAAAATGGAATACCAGGAGCTTAAACTACATGAAAAACGGGGGGATATTATCAGCTTTATAAAAGACCTGAGCTACGCTTTTACTGATATTGCCGATCAAAAGAACATCAAATTTGTTTTTGACTCCGAAACCGATACTTTTTATACCAGTTTTGACCATGATAAGATAGAAAGGATATTGTTTAATTTACTTTCAAACGCCTATAAATTCACTCCCGAAGGCGGCCAGGTGAGCGTGCTCCTTAATTTAAAGGATAAAAAACAGAAAAATGAACGTTATTTAGAGATCAGGGTGATTGATACGGGCATAGGCATAGCGGCAGATAAACTTGACAAAATATTTGAACCTTTTTTTCAAAATGACATCCCTGGCTCCATGCTTAACCAGGGAAGCGGCATAGGCTTGTCCATCACCAAGGAATTTATCAAGCTGCACCACGGCGAAATTGTTGTTGAAAGCGCATTTAATGAAGGTAGTTGCTTCACAATTCTATTACCATTGAAGCAGCTTGATAAAAATACCATTGCAGATGTACCGCTGTTATTAGACCATGATGCTTTGTTAACCGACAACGAATTGTTAAAGAACGGATACCATAAAGAAAACAAGGATGGAAAAAAACCTACCGTGCTGCTTGTTGAGGACAATGACGATTTCAGGTTTTATATTAAGGATAATTTAAAAGCTTCCTTCAATATCATTGAGGCCGAAAACGGCAAAAAGGGCTGGCAAAAGGCCCTGGCGCAACACCCTAACCTGGTAGTGAGCGACATCAGTATGCCCGAAATGAATGGTATTGATCTTTGCTTAAAAATAAAGGGAGATAAACGTACCTCACACATCCCGGTAATACTATTAACAGCCCTCATAGGCGAAGATCAGCAATTAAAGGGTTTGGAAACCGGCGCTACGGATTATATGACCAAACCATTCAACTTCGAGATATTACAATCGAAGATCAGGAACATACTAAGCCAGCAGGAGTACATGCGCAAAACATATCAGAAACAGGTAGATGCCAACCCTACCGAAATGCATGTAGACTCGCCGGATGAGCTGTTTATAAAGAAGGTTTTGCTGCTGATAGATAACAATATATCAAACCCCAATTTTTCGGTAGAAGAACTGAGTAGCGACGTATTTGTAAGCCGCTATACGCTCTACAAAAAAATACTGGCCATGACTGGCAAAACCCCCAATGAACTGGTGCGCTCCATGCGGCTAAAAAGGGCGGCACAGCTATTGGAGACCGGACATTTAACAATATCCCAAATATGCCATAAAGTAGGATTTAAGAGCCAGAAATACTTTGTAAAATCATTTAAAGCCGAGTATAACACTATACCGTCAAAGTATTTGGAAAGTGTGAGTGAGGAGGTTTTGGAATAAAGGTGCCATTATGATATCCCTTAGACCAATATCATTGAGTTAAGGTTTTAATATCGAATATCGAACGCACAATGTTGAATAATGAAGTGTCTTCGATATTCAAAATTCATTATTCGATATTAAATTTCCATAATTTCACTCCATATCATGGACAAAATGCATAGTTTCCTTCAAAGTGCTATACAGTTTTTTAAATATCGGGAACATCTTTTGGTAGGTTTTATGATTTGCCAGATCAGGGGAAATCATCAATTCCTTATTCAAGGATAACTGTGGTTGCGGGACATCGAGTGCATCCATCGCCAAAAATACCGCGCCAATAGCCGAAGCATCCTCCTGTTGAACAATTGCCAATGTTTTACCTGTTATATCGGCAAGCATTTGCGTCCAAACGGACGAACTAATAAAGCCGCCGCTTATATTCAACTGTTTAATTGGCCCTGATGATTGCTCCAGGGTGTTAAGCACATCGTTCAATGCAAAACAAATGCCTTCTAAACCTGCCCTTAAAAAATGCGCCTGCGTATGATTTGGTTTGATATTAAAAAACACACCGCAGCTTTTAGTATCCCATAATGGCGCCCGCTCGCCGTATAAATAAGGCAAAAATATCAGGCCATCACTGCCAGCTGGCATGGTGGCTATAGCGTTAAAAACATTTTTATAGTCAGTATCGCCCGGCGATTTTTTATCAAGAAAGCTTTTTATCAGCCAGTTTAAAATATTACCACCATTATTAATAGCCCCGCCGCAAACAAAGGTATTTTGGTTAAGCAGGTAGTTAAATACCATCGCTTCATAATTATAAACCGGTTTAAGGCTGGTGATGCGTACCGCCCCGCTTGTACCTATGGTAAGCGATGCCACATCGGGCCCGGTAACAAAGCTGCCAAGGTTTGCACAGCAGCCGTCGCTTGCACCGATTACAAATGAGGTATCGGGATTAAGTTTTAATGATGAGGAAAGTTTCGCGTTTAAATCATTGCGTTTATAGGTAGTGTTAACGGGATCTGAAAGTTTATCGGGCTTTATCCCGGCCAAAGTGCAGGCCTCCGCATTCCACTTAAGCTGTTTAATATCAAACAAGCCGGTTGCCGAGGCTATCGCGTAATCGATTTGAAATTCGTTAAACAGGTGATACCAAATAAACTCCTTTATACCGATAAATTTATGTGTGGCGGCAAACAGTTCCGTTTGATTTTCCCGAAGCCAGATCAGCTTGCATAATGGCGACATGGCGTGTACTGGGGTACCCGAAGTATGGTAAATGTCGGCCCCGGTTTCAGAATCTCTTAGTTTTTGTGCAATGCTTTCGCTCCGGGCGTCCGCCCAGGTCATCATATCGGCAAGGGGTTTTCCATGCCTATCTACACAAATAACACTGTGCATAGCGCTGCTAAAACTGATGGCAACCGGCGCTTCGCCAATTTTTTTTACAATATCGGTTATACAAGTGGTGAAGGCTGCCAAAATCAGTTCCGGGTCTTGCTCGTTATAACCCGGCTGCGGGCTTTTAACCGGGTAATACTGTTGCACTACGCCCAAACTTTCCCCGTTAAAATTAATCGCCACCGCCTTGGTGCTGCCGGTACCAATGTCGATCCCCAATAAATATGGTTGCATTAATTGTATTTTATTTAGGGCTAAATTTAGTGGTTTAAGCGTAGTAATTTTGATTTGACAGAGAAATAATCAAAGATTATGATAGTTAAATGATGAGTATTTTCGATGTATTGATTTAGTTTTGGCCAACTTTTCTTAGGTGAAACACTTAGACCGGGTGAATACTAAAGCACTACTAAAAAGGTAATTAATATTGAAGGTATATCATCTTTGGGCAGCAATATGGGCCGCTATCGCCTCGCCATTACATTATTATAAGAGAGACCATTTCTGTTTTGCTTTAAAAGAAAAATTTTATGAAATCACCCAAAAGAAGATTGTATTTTTAACTAAAATAAAAACCCCTGAAAAACAAACCGGTACATTATACCACAACATACAAAATCATGAACACAACAAAAATAGGTTGGATAGGGCTGGGCAATATGGGTATTCCCATGTCACAATCATTAATAAAAGCTGGCTTTCCAGTAATTGTATACAATCGCACTAAAGCAAAAGAAGACCACTTAAAAGCAAGCGGCGCCAGTGTGGCATTAACACCCGCCGCTTTAATACAGCAGGCTGACGTTGTTATACTGATGGTTACTAACGATAAGGCCATCGATGATATTTTTAGAGGCAATAACGGCCTGTTAGCTGCAGGAGCAAGCGGAAAGGTGATCATCAACATGAGTACGGTATCACCGGCAATAAGTAAGGAGATGGCGGCGGCATGTGCGGAGCAAGGTAACCAATATTTGGATGCACCGGTATCGGGCAGTGTAAAGCAAGCACAGGATGCACAACTGGTTATTATGGCAGGGGGAGACGAAAACACGTTTGAGAAAGTTAAACCTATACTCGAAAAAATTGGCCGCATGGCCCTGCTTGTAGGGAACACTGGGGCAGGCAACACGGCAAAACTGGTTATTAATACCTTACTTGGCATACAAGCCCAGGGATTAACGGAGGCTATAGTTTTTGCCCAACGGAGCAGCATTAGCACTACCGACCTGGTTGCGCTCATCAATAACAGCGCCCTGGGCAGCCCCTTTATTAAAATAAAAGGCGAAGCCCTCGTAAATAATAACTTCAACGCAATGTTTTCATTGAGCAACATTGCGAAAGATTTGCGCCTTGCAAAGGACATTGGCCTTTCAACGCCGCTTGCTGAAGTTGCTTACCAAACATTTCAAGATGCAGAACCAGCTTTGGGTGATGAGGATATCATCGCCGTTTACAAACAAATAAGTATTTAATTTTTGACAGGATATTTTATTTCACGCAGAAGTACCGGTGGCTGCCTGATAGCTTAATTTAACGAATCAGGAAAAAACCGGTTTCATAATTCAATCCATTTGGGCACAATGATTTGTTTTTTTTAATTTTATACAAACATTCAAACTTTGAATTATCATGTCTAAAACAGTTGCAGCAAAGCTGGTAGAAATACTGGAACATGCCGGTGTAAAGCATATCCACGGCGTGGTGGGCGACTCGCTCAACGGAATTACGGATGAACTACGTAAATCCACAAAAATTAAATGGATACATTACCGGCACGAAGAAGCTGCCGCATTTGCCGCCGGTGCCGAAGCACAACTGACGGGAAAACTGGCCGTATGCGCCGGCAGTTGCGGCCCGGGAAACATGCACCTCATTAATGGCTTATATGATGCACACCGCAGCAATGCCCCTGTGCTTGCCATCGCCGCGCAAATCCCCAGCGAACAGATAGGCAGCAGTTATTTCCAGGAAACCCGCCCCGAGGCATTATTCAGGGAATGCAGTTATTATTGCGAAACGATAGCCTCCTCGCGCCAGATGCCCCGTGTGTTGCAAATTGCCATTCAAAATGCCATTGGCTTAAATGGGGTTGCCGTTATCAGTTTATCAGGCGATGTGGCCATGCAAAACATGCAGGATGATGAACTGGAACATCCATTATTCGTCAATCGTTCAATCACCCGTCCATCCGATGCCGACATGCAGCAACTGGCGTCGCTCATTAATCAGTCAAAAAAGATAACACTGCTTTGCGGGGCAGGTTGTATCGGAGCACATGATACATTAATAGCACTTGCCGGAAAAATTGCATCGCCTACGGTTCACGCGCTCAGGGGAAAAGAGCATGTGCAATATGATAATCCCTATGATGTAGGTATGACCGGACTTATTGGTATGGCTTCGGGCAATCATGCAGTTATGGATAGCGACTTGCTAATTATGCTCGGTACAGATTTCCCATACAAAGAATGGTATCCGACAGATTCAAAGATTGTGCAGATAGATATTCGCCCCGAACGTTTGGGACGAAGGTGTAAACTCGATCTTGGGCTTGTAGGGGATGTAAAAGAGACCATTAACGTTTTGCTGCCCTTATTAGATCAAAAAACTAACACTACCTTTTTAAAGCAGTGCCAGGAACGATATAAGGAAAACAGGAAGAATTTAGATGCCCATGCCAAAGGTGAAAGCGGCAGAATGATCCACCCGGAATACCTCACAAAGGTAGTAAGCGATATGGCTGATGCCGATGCCATATTTACGGCCGACGTAGGTACACCGACAGTTTGGGCTGCAAGGTACCTGGATATGAAAGCCGGGAGAAGGCTAATTGGCTCTTTCAATCATGGCTCTATGGCAAGCGCTATGCCCCAGGCCATCGGAGCTCAATTGGCATTCCCCGACAGGCAGGTTATTTCACTATCAGGCGATGGTGGTTTTGCGATGATGATGGGCGATATTCTTACCATCTACCAATATAATTTGCCGGTGAAGCTTATCGTGTATAACAATGGTTCCCTTGGTTTTGTAGCCATGGAAATGAAAGTAATAGGTATGCCGCCGTTTGGCACCGACTTGAAGAATCCCAATTTCGCAAAAATGGCTGAAGCTATTGGTATAATGGGGATACGTGTAGAAAACGCAAACGATGTATCCACAGCGATAGAAAAAGCATTGGCCCACAACGGCCCGGTTTTGATAGATGTATTGACAAACCCCACTGAACTTGCAATGCCACCTAAAATAAACCTTGAGGAAGCAAAAGGGTTTGGGATTTATATGATAAGACAAACCCTGCTTGGTGATGGCGCCGAAGTGTGGGATACCCTTAAAACAAACTTTTTGGAGTAATAAACAAACTGAAAAAATCCCGAATAGGTGATCAAAGATTTCTATAAACCACACATTGCTGTTTACATTTTAGAATGTATACTCGGCTTGTGCATCTGTTATACCTTATACAAATGCTTCCCTCAGCACCAATTCTATTGGAGCATGATCTCGGTTGTGTTAGTTATTGCACCCGATGGCAAGGACTCCAACCGACTGGCATTCGACAGGATAAAAGCAAATATTCTCGGGTCATCAGTAGGGCTATCGCTATTTCTGATACGCATTCCCAACTTGTTTTTGATCTGCATTGGCGTAGCACTAACCATTGTGATCGGTATAGTCCTAAAATTGAACACAGCCTTACGCCCTGCGCTTGCAGCGCTAATAATAGTAATGATACATGAAGAGGGACAAAACAGTACCTGGCATATTGCATCAGAAAGGATGGGCTGCGTAATTATAGGCTGTATTATAGGCCTTTTGATCACAATTGCTTTTAATGCTTTCCATATACCGAAAAATCAAAGCAATAAAGACGAGGAATAAAAGATCAATCAAATTTTATTATATTGATTGCGGTATTAATAAACTGTATTTCAGCTATTTATAACACTTTTCGACACCTCGAATGTACAGACCAAAATGACAATTTATCATTAGATATTAAGCTTAGCTGGCAACACTGTTAAATTTATATTAATTACTTCGATTTTTCATTATCTTCGTTTTACGTTCTGTACATCATGCGAAAAGGTAAAGACTTAAAAGGAGAATGGGACGCTTTCCTTCAAACAGGGAGCGAACGGGCTTTTTATGATCTTTACGATCACTACCACGATTACCTGCTTTATATTGGCCTACAAAAAGAAATGCCAATGGAAAAGGTCAAGGATTGCATTAATGATCTTTTTCTCTACGTATTTGAAAACCGGATAAAATTACATACGGTTAGTCATCATCATAATTATCTCGTCACTATTTTTTTGCGCAGCCTGTTCCGTAAACGGCATTTTAGTAGTTCAGAAAGTTTGATGTTCGATGAAGAACAATTACCGGATATGCCCGCTTATCCTTCCGCTGAAGCCTTATATATCCAGCAGAATGTCCAGGAACAGGTCGCTCAAATCCTGAAAAACTATATGGAAAGGCTTTCCTCAAGCCAGGCAAAAATGATTTACCAGAAATTCTATTTGGGCTTAACCTATGAAGAAATAGCGCAAGCCAATGGCGTTTCTGTCAAGACCGTGTATAATACAATTTTGCAGGCGGTAGCAAAACTCAAAAAGCTGATTGGCACAGGGCATATCGGTACACTTGCCACAGCTATTTCTTTACTTGGCATATTTATTTTAATTTTTTTAAGAATTTCATAGGAATAAAAGCAGCTTTCCACTCTATTGCCTGGTATTTATAAAAAGAGAATGCAGGACAAAGAGGTTGCGCAATTTATTGAGCAGGAGAGTTTTTTGAATTATTGCTTCAAAAGAAACGATGAGGATATACGCTATTGGGAAAAATGGCTGACTGAAAATCCTGAGCATGTTTTACAGGTAGAAGCCATGAAGCAGATGCTGATACTAATGGCGGAAGAATCTCGTGACAGGTTGAAACGGCAGCATTTCTCGGAGCTTGAGGAAAGGATAGCGCAATCTAAATTTCCACAGGTCGCTAAGAGAATAGTGCTATGGCCACGCATCGTGGCGGCCGCATCCATTATTTTAGCGGTATCATTTAGTGGCTATTTTTTATTGCACACAACACAATTGCAGCAAACCGCCTATTATAAAAACGATATTCCGCCAGGCCATAATCAGGCCACACTGACTTTAGCTAATGGGAAGAAAATCATCCTGACTAAGGGATTATCCGGAAAACTTGCACAGCAGGGCAATACGCTGATCGGGGTAAATAGCCAGAATGCTGTTGCTTATACAGCAACCGGTGCAAATGCCAATTTACCTGCGGCTTACAATACCCTATCGACCGCCATTGGCGAACAATCACCGTATCCGTTGGTATTGGCTGACGGTACCAAAGTTTGGCTGGATGCCAGGTCGTCCATTACTTTTCCTGTAGTTTTTAATGGCAAGGATAGAATAGTAAAAATTACCGGCGAAGCTTATTTTGAAGTTGCACATAACAATGACCATCCGTTTAAAGTGACCGTTAAGGATCAGACCATTGAAGACATTGGCACGCATTTTAACATAAATGCTTATACTGATGAAAAGGTTATTAAGACGACATTGCTCGAAGGGGCTGTAAAAGTATCCGCTCCTGCTTCTTCTTCCCCATCCATAAAAACTGGAGTAAAGTTAAAACCAGGCCAGCAGTCTATTCTGAATAACAATACACTGAATGTTGCTAATGCCGATATTGAAGAAACCATGGCCTGGAAAAACGGCTATTTCCGGTTTAACAATGAAAAGATCGAAAGTATTATGCGAAAGCTTTCCCGGTGGTACGATATAGATGTGCAGTATAGCGGTATAATTCCCGACGAGGAATTTTATGCAACAAGTTCCAGGTACAGAAATATCAGCGAAGTGCTGACAATGTTGCAAAAAACAAAAGGCGTTCACTTTAAAGTCGAAGGAAGGAGGGTTACCGTTATGCAGTAAGTTTACACTCAAACAGTAATTCAACAAGAAAGCCACCCTGATTGGCGTCGGGATGGCTTAAGCCGGATTACCTTAACAATTTAAACTAAACTATTAATGAACCGCGAAGTGCCCCCCGCATCTTGACAAATGAAAAGGCCCGACGCATTAAATCCTACTCAAACAAATGTACAAATTTTACTCAAAAATTCATGTACAGCCGCCAGGCTATACAGTAAAAAAAATCCTGTTGGTTATGAAGCTAACCACCCTTCT
>JABDCF010000065.1 GCA_013288235.1 Bacteroidota bacterium
AATGCCGCATTTCAGCCTGTTCAGTTTGCCGATATGCGGGAAAATACCCTGGAAGGGCAGGCGCGGGATGTTATAGAAAACAAACTGGAGATGCACGGATCATTAAAACTGATCAGCGCCCGGCTATCGCATGACACAGTTTATAGCAGGCTTTTTGCAGCAGCCTACCCCAAAAGCGAAGGGACCGGAATTGGGCAAAAGGAAATAACAGGTGCAATAGCCGCTTACGTAAGGACGCTAAGCGTATTGAACAGCCGGTTTGACGCCTATATGCGGGGAAACCGCTCGGCGATGGCTGCAGACGAGGTGAGCGGCTTTAACCTGTTTATGGGCAAAGCCAGGTGCGGCACATGCCACTATATGCCTTTGTTTAACGGGGCGCTGCCCCCATTGTATGAAAAAATGGATGCGGAAGTGATCGGGGTGCCTGCTGATCCGAAAGGCGGGCAGATTAACGATGACCGGGGCAGAAATGCAATTACACATGCCACTGTAGATGACCATGGGTTTAAAACACCCACTATCCGAAATGCCGCCAAAACAGCGCCCTATATGTACAATGGCGTTTTCGCCAGCCTGGAGGAAGTTATTGATTTTTACGATAAGGGTGGCGGCGCCGGTATGGGTATAAATATACCGAACCAAACTTTATCGCCCGAACCGCTAAAGCTTTCGGTAAAAGAAAAGGCGGAATTGATTGCATTTATAAAATGCCTGGATAACCAATAATTATTATCCAATTGTTGCGTTTTCAGCCTATTGTTAAAATATAGGTTCAGTTTTCGCGGATTAAAAAATCCACTTTGGTTTAGGTCGTGGATTGGAAGTTCCGACCAACGGTTATTCTTTAAGAAATTTCCGAGCTTGAACAGGAAACTTCTTAATAATCCATTCTAACACATCAAGTTGATCACTGGAAGGCGCACGCCTTATTTGGGCTAATAATTTAATCGCTTGCGGTCGGTTCAATGTAAGATTGGATGCACCCTCATTGCAAACAGAACAAATTGCCTGAAGATTTCCTGGTTCATCTGTGCCACCCATTGATTTGTCTATAATATGGCCGATATGAAGTCTTGTTTTTCTGTTCGCGTCATAGGGGTTAGGTTCGCCTGCCGCAGCGCCGCACATCTGGCACGTAAAACCGTTCCTATCCAATACAAAAGCCCTGGTTTCTTTCGAAATTCCTCTTTCAAATGACGGAACAGGCTTAAGATCCACGAGCATATATTCGCCGGGCTTAAGTGTGCTCCTGTCATTGTGGGTAACTATATTCATGCCCTCCTCATTACGCAATTCGCGAACGCGACGCCCCCATTCACTTGTTCCGGCAATTTCCCTTAACGTATCCGAATCAAGCACAACACCCACATTCTCAATAAAATAATCACGCAGCTTCGTTCTCGATCCTTGTCCTTTCGGTGCTTTTTTGTTCATAAGATTTTAACGCACTAATAATCGATTCACCAACAACTTTGGCAACAGGCGGGGGAAAAGCATTTCCCACTTGACGGTATGCCGGCGTTTTTTTTCCGGCAAATTTCCAGGTTGGCGGAAATCCTTGTATTAGAGCTGTCATCTGTAAGGTCAAACGTGGCATTCCGGTGAAATCAGCTCTTGGTGGCGAGTCTGCAAGACCTTTTCCACAAATTCCCAAATTGGCCCATGCTTCTTTTGCCCTGGTAGGTCCCAGGTCAGCACCGCCATGTTTTTTTGAACCACCGACCAGGGTTGGTGCTATACTACTTGCTTTATTTAACCAACCGGAGGCATTCCAACCTAATGAGGTAATTTCCTCGTACAAAAGCTGACCCACAGATGGAACAATAAATTTGCTTTTTTCTGGCCAGGTAAATGAATTGAAATATTCGTTTTTTAACGCGACCAGAATTGCCCGCGGCCTTAACTGGGAAACTCCATAATCGGAGGAATTAATTAACTTCCAGCTACATTGGTAGCCCAAACTATTAAGTTCAGCAATAATTTGATTTCGGTAATTTTCAAACTTAACAGAAAGTATTCCCTTCACGTTTTCAAGCATCACCGCTTTAGGTGAACACTCGCGCACCAATCTTAAAGCTTCAGGAAACAAATCCCGCTCGTCATCTTTTCCTAATTGTTTACCAGCAATTGAAAATGGAGGGCAAGGTACGCCACCAGCCAAAAGATCGACTCCTTGATATTTAGCAGCAGAGAAATTTCTTACATCCTTTTCAACAATATTCCATTCCGGTTTATTATACCTTAATGTCTGGCAGGCCAAGTGTTCCAACTCGACTAAAGCCAAGTGTTCGAAACCAGCCTGATCTAAGCCGATTGCCTGCCCGCCTGCTCCCGCACATATTTCAACTGAAGTAAATATTCTTGACATATAGGCAAATATAATCTCTTTATTCAATTCTTTTTATTTTATGAAAGCTAATTTTATTAGCAAGCGGCATTTTATTAACATAAGAGATTATGTGAGCCTATCGAAGAAATTAATTTATGTTAAAATACAACCGTTCAAATTTTTCTGTGCCTGTAGGTTGCATCTATATTCCCAAGGCCACAAAAATAAATTTATCGTTTCAGCGTTGTAATAATTTAATAACACAACAACAAACACAACCGAAAAAAATCTCTCCTCAACCAGAAAGCTAATCTACCTCACCCCATCCCAATCCGTCCGAAACGGTGAGGCCGGTAAACCTACCCCGTTATACAAATTGCACACCGGGTTATTAGCCCAGGCATACCGAACGGCAACAGGGTTGGCAACATCGTTACTGGTTACTATTACTTTATTGCCGGATATAGTAGCCCGTGCCGGGTAGAATTTTTTATCGGCGCCGGCAATGGTAAACCCTTTCAATGTGTCGCCTTTTGCTACCAGGCCATTGTCGGTATTGGTAAATTCCAGTTCAATTTTATTGCCCTTAATTTGCTGTGACTTATAAATTGGCCCGGAGTAGGGGATATTTTCGCTGTAGGTTTTTGCACGGGCAATTAAGGCCAGGCGGCGACCTGTTTCCTGCTTGTTTGGCGGGTGTATACGATTAGCATCGCCAATATCAATGGTTACCGCCATACCGGTATTCGGCAGGCTCAGCGTGCTTAGCTGGGCGTCGCGCAGGGCGGGCCAGTCGGCGGCAGGAGGCTGGTCGGCGGCGGTATAGTTTGCTATTTGTACAAAATAAAACGGGAAATTGCCTTCGCCCCATTGCTGCCGCCAATCGTTAATTAACAGCGGGAAGAGCAGTCGGTATTGCGTGGCCCTGTCGGCATTACTTTCGCCCTGGTACCATATTACCCCTTTTATGGTGTACGGTAAAATAGGGTTGATCATGGCATTATAAATGATCATTGGCCGGTTAGCACTGTTTGATTGCACAGGCGCCTGCGGCAACATCTTAAGCTCCCTGGCTTTTTGGTAAACCCATTGCCCGGCTAAATCGATCTGCCCGGTAGTATCAGCGGCTAACGATAATAGCAATGGCCCCTTGTTGATCCCGCCAAGGCCGCCGTTATCAAAAACACGAACCGCGATGATATTTTCGCCGGCTTTTACCAGGCTGCCGGGTATAGTATAGCTGCGTGTATAAAAAAACGCTTCGGTATGTCCAATTTCCGCCCCGTTGAAATACGAAACATCATAATCATCAACAGCGCCCATATTTAGTTTTAAGTCCCTGCCCGCCCATGCCGCGGGAATGGTCACCTTTTTCCTGAACCACATGGTACCGTCATAGTTGGGAACGCCGACTTGCTCCCAATAGGCTGGCAGGGTCATTTTTGGCCATGCAGCATCATCAAAACCCGGTTCAGCCCAAAGCAGCTTACCTTGCTGAAAGCCCGGATCCTTTACATTTATAGAATCGATCCAGGCCCTTAGTTCTGTTTGGTACTTTGCATCAAGCTTTTGCTGTGTAAGACCGCCCTCGATAGCATTTATAAATGGCGCAAAGGCAGGCATTGTTTTTAAGGCGTTGCCGCTGGTCCAGGCTTCGGCTACCGTGCCGCCCCAGGTGCTGTTGATAATGCCTACAGGTATATGTTTATTTAAAAATAAATTCTTCGCAAAAAAATAAGCCACAGCAGAGAAATTGCGTACGGTTTGCGTGCTGCATATTGCCCAACCACCCCTCGTTTGCATGTTGGTAAGGGGCGTGAAGCTCGTTTTATTCTCTATTTTCAGCATCCGTATTTCGGGGTAATTGGCGGCCTCAGCCAACTCTTGTTCAAGGTTCAGCACATCGCCATACATACCGGTTAAGGCCATCTCCATGTTTGACTGTCCCGAGCATACCCACACTTCGCCTATTAAAATATTTTGCAGGGTAGTTATTTTGCCGTCGTTAAACGTAATGGTATAAGGGCCGCCGTAAACCGGTGTGCTTACTTTTATTTTCCAGTTGCCCTGTGCATCCGCCTTAACCTGGTAGGTTTTGTTATTCCACGAAGTAATGATGGTAAAGTTTGTACCAGGAGTTTCGGTGCCCCAAAGGTTTACTTTTGTTTGCTGCTGTAAAACCATGTTATCGGTAAAACAGGCAGGCAGCGCCACCTGGGCACTGCATATATTAGCAATAAAAAGAAATAAACCGGGCAGCACTATTCTGCCGATAATCGTTTTATAAATCGTTTTAGCAACCATGCAGTAAAACTAATAAAAAATATTTAAAAGCATTATCGGGGATGTTACTTAGGTGTTTCAAAACGTTATTTTAAATCAGGAATACCTGAAAAGTTATTTTCGTACAAAACCGCGCACCTGGGCCACTGGTGGGTTTTTGGTCTTTTTTATATTGGGATTGAATTGTTTATGCATATAATTATGCAGATGAGATTTAAGAAGAGTTTTTATAATGGCGTTTATTGAAGGCTTTTTTTAAAAGGGGCCTTGTTATTAGCAATATGTACTTTATTTAATAATTAAAAATACAATTAACTGATTTTCAAATATTAACAAAAAAAAACAATCACGTGTTGTTGTGAAATGAACGCTAAGGTACCTAAAGGCGATTCACAAATACATCTCCCTACTTCCCAAACAGCACGATAACCACCCTCCTATTTTGATTTTGGTCTTCGGCGCTTAGCTCGGGGTAAACTTTGGGTTCTTTGCTGCCCAGGCCTTTGTAGCGCAGTCTTTCAGGGCTTATGCCTTCGCTTAGCAGGTAATCATATATGTATTTTGCCCGGGCCAGGGATAAATTATTCTTATTTGTATCAAAATCCAAGCCGTCCTTACCATCATATTGACAACAGATATGCCCCTGTATTTCAATTTTAAGGCCTGGATTACTTTTCAGGCAATCCTTTAAAGCCACCATATAATGTATGGCCAGCTGCCGTAAAAAATGCCGGCCGGCTATAAAAGTTAATTCTTTAAAACTCACGCTATCCCCAACATTCAATTTAGGGAGGTCGTTTATTCTTGTATAAACACTATCGTCCCCAAGTTTTCCGGTAATAACCGGGCTTTTTATGATCACCGGTTCCTTTATCGGCGTAGCCGCAACCTTAATTTTAGGTGCGGGCCTTGCAATAATTATTTCAACCCGCCGGTTAAATGGTTCGCCCAGGGGCATGAGGGTTTTTGTGGTGGCATTAACCTGTCCTTTGCCGTCGGCCACTATTTGCGTGCTTTTGGCGTGCAGACTTATCAAATAATTTTTCACCGTTTCGGCCCTGGCTCTTGATAAGGCATAGTTTGAATCCCTTTTACCCAAATAGTCAGCGAAGCCAAAAATCAGTACTGTTGTGGTATCGCTTATAAAGTAGCGAAGGGAATCGAGGGCGATTTTATGCCGGATGGTAAGATCTTTTTTGTTGATATTATAAAACAGCCGGACGGTATCCCGCTGGCATGAATAGCAGGGCATGATCTTAAGGAAGATAAACAGGCAAAGTACGTATTTAAGCTTCATTGGTTTCTCCGGTAAATTTAACAATTCCGGAATTAAAATTCCTTCTAAAACGCGACGTCGCAGTTTGCAGGTCTTTCAACCTGGCTTAGTGATAAAATCGCGTAAAAATACGTGCTCAAATGAAGTGACAGCACTGATTTATGATGAAATACGAACCTATATAATTGTATCGCCATCGGGATGACCCCGATAGGGCGTAAAATCGTCAATAAAACAGCTCAGCATATGAAAAAGGATTACGTAAACGAAAAGGCCGATAGAATGAAAGACACCAAAAAAGCAATGATATGGTTAGTTGTGCTTTTACTATTGCTGTTTACAACCATGATCAGGCTGGCAATAGGAGGGTTTTGAAGGGACTGAGACCCATCTGTCACTTCGATGCTGTATGAAACGGCCGTTGCGGCCGGGATAAAGGTTTAATAAACTGATTTATATCAATAATTAATTATTGGGGGCTGCTACAAAAGTCCATCCCTTACAGTTTTTTGTGTCCGAAAATTCTTTTACTTCAGAAGGATCACAACAATGTTGCGGATGATCCTTGTAAGGTGTACAGCAAGCAATCATTCTGATACTAACAGCAGTGACCTTTACAACTCTTTGGGCTGAAGCATCTGCCATGTTTGTGGATACTTCTTTTATTTCCCCTGTAATATGATCATTGTCGAATTTCAATTTTAAACTTGATTTAACTTTATAAATAACATCGGCGGTATCAAGTCTAATTACGGAAGATTTGTATCTAAAATTTTTACTTGATAATGTGTCTGCTTTCATCTTGAGAAATCCCTTGGATTTTAAGGTTTGCAGATCATTTATTACTGTGATTTTTTTTGTTGAATCTTGCGCAAAAGCGGCACAACAGAAAAACATTGCTGCAATTATGGTTACTATTGTTCTCATTTGAATAATTTATTAAAATATTTATCTACTTTTTCGTACAACTCTTTTGATTTTATTCCTCCAAACAGACACAAAAACATCAACGACATTGAGCGGATATTGTCGCTCTTTTGTACTAAAATTGTAGGAATTAAATAGGTGATGCCTAAAACAACAATGCCGCTGAGAAACCCTGAAATTGGCACAGAAAAATAATGCAGGTCTTCAAGCTTTTTATCATTTATAGCTACATTATTAATAACTGAAATAACGCCTCCTAACATTCCAAAAAAACATGCGGTTACTACCAGGGCGCCAAAATCTGTAAGATCATCTACCCACCAGAAAAATTTCGAGATGTTTTGATTTTTTTGAATATTTAAATAACTAAATAATTCATCTTTATTTTTAAAATTGATACCGTCATAATTCACGGCCACATTATCGGTTTGGCTTGCCTGCTCCCGCTGTTTTTCAATTTCATTCAGGTTTATACTAATAATTCCCCCTATACCAAAATATAAACTTAGTATTAAGAAAATTGACGTACTTAAAATCGCTTTCTTCATCTATAACTACTTAAAAATAAAATCTTTGTATAGGAAAAATAAAATCGCCAACAGGCCAAAATATTTAAAGTTTATTAAAGGTAATTGTTGCCTTTCTTAAATAAAAGGGTGTTTTAACGGTATTTATTGGGGGAAAACACCCTTTGCCGGAATAGTACAAATAACCCGTTCCCTATGGCTCCGGGCCGAGTGCCAGGCCTTACCGGGCTTTGATCATATCTACTGCATCTTGCCGGCATAAAAATTCCGGCATAAATAAAACACGGCATATAGAAATACGCTGTATCTTTATTTATACATCAATAATTTATCAACCCAAAATAACCTCAAAATTACAAACCCGATGATCACAGGTGCACATTCCATCATTTACAGTTCAGATGCTGAAGCAGATAAGGACTTTTTTAAAAACATTCTCAAATTTCCAAATGTTGATGTTGGGCATGGCTGGCTCATTTTCGGGCTGCCTCCTTCCGAAATAGCTGTGCACCCTGCGGCTGAAAATGGCTTGCACGAATTTTATCTGCTGTGCGACGATATTAATTTATTTGTTAAGGAAATGGCTGAACACAGTGTTGTTTGCAGTGCAATACAGGAACAACGCTGGGGTTCGGTTACCGCTTTAACTTTACCCGGCGGCGGCAAACTTGGTGTATATGAACCAAAACATGCAAGACCGTAACTGTTGAAGCCCCCAATTTGCTAATGCCTTAAAAAAGACGCACAGCATTATTTGCACTTAATATATTTTTTTACCTTTATCTAAATCTTATTGCAATCAGGCCATATAAAATATTTGCCTGAAAAAATCCCATATAAAAGATACTCCTATCCGTTCTTTTAAATTACTTACCAATTAAACCTTATAAAAATGGCAAAAAATTGTAACGTCGTATTGATACGTCATGCGGAAAAACCGGCGTCAGGTACCGGGTTAGCTGTGGCAGGGCAGGAACGCGCCCAGGCTTATACCATATATTTTCAAAATTATATGGTTAATTCAAGCCTTTTTAAACCGGATTATATCTTCTGTTCCACCGATTCATCAAATAGCGACCGACCGTATCTCACTGTTGAGCCATTAGCAACCATATTGGGATTAACGATAGATACCAAGCATGCCGATAAGGACTATAAAAAAGTTGCGGATGACATCCTTCAAAATTCAAAATACGACAACAAAAATGTGCTGGTCTGCTGGCATCACGGGGAAATCCTCGCCCTTGCAGCTGATCTGGGGGCCAGCGCCAGTACGCTACCCGCAAGTTCTAATTGGCCAGTAACGTGGCCTGGCGATGTGTTCGGCTGGTTGCTACAGGTATGCTTTGATGGCAAAGGCAATATTATAACTGCCGATACATTTTGTATAAGTGAGCAATTGATGTACGATGATAACGGGCAAACGCCGCCTGCGGGATAGTTCCTAAGTCTTAAGTCGAAAGTCTTAAGTTAAAAAGAGTAAAATTGACTTAGGACTTAAGACTGTTGACTTGAAACTATCTCAAAATAATAACCTTATCGTTATAAACCTTTTCGCCCAGTAATAACTTTAGTATGTAAACGCCCGGCGGCAGGTTGGCTACATCCATTGAGGTGCTGAAATTTCCCTGGTTAACTGTTTGCTGGTTGGAGTATACAATTTGCCCGGCGGCATTTATAAGGGATAGAGTTAAGTTAGCATTTGCTTTTGCAGCAAAAATGATATTAAACTGGCTGCTGGCGGGTACTGGAAAAATAACAAGGCCAATATCGCTGTTGGCGCCCGTATTTTCAGATGCTAATACATATAAAAAAATATCAGACCTTACCTGGCAGCCCGTGCTCAAATTTCTGCCTACCTGGTAGTTACCGCTTACCAAAGGCTTAAAAGTGCTGCTTGTTGCGCCAGTAATGGGGTTGCCATCAAGGTACCACTGGTTACCTGATAAAAAATTCGAGTTAAGGAAACTCCCATTTTGCGAAATTAGAGGCTTGGTTAAAGTAACAGGCTGCCTGGCTGTTGAGGTACATCCTGCACTCTTTATTTGCATATCATAAAAGTAATAGTAAAACCTTTTATAGTAAGCGGTATCGGTGCCTGATACTGCATTGTTCCCTGTTATACTGAACAAACTTCCAATAGAAAATGGGTAGCCGTTTACGCCTGTATCGCTGCGGTAAATGGTAGCCGTGCTATCATATGAAGCGGTAATAGTATAAGCCCCTGCCGCCGGCAATAATAAATTAAGATTGTAAACTGCGCCCTGGTCATTAGGATCGTCCGGTTGGGCGCCAGGCTGTGGGTTGGTGCGGGTTGCAAGGGTATTTATGGTTGCTGTTGATACAATTTCGCCGGTTGCATCAGCAACATTAAAAGTGATCTGGCCTGGGTTACCAATGTACAGCCGGGCGCTTTCAATTATTACGGGAATCTTTGTACTTACACTTACATACGGCGTAAACTGGTTATACCCCCCGCCTGAGAAGGCATATTTTGTAGCAGGGCCAACGTGTCCCTGGAAATCGTTAAGGCCGGCATAATAGGTGTTGTTAACCGGCGCCTGCGGAACCAACACTGTTGAACCATAAGCAAAAGGGATTGTATCAGTACTGTTCTGATACCAGAGCAATTCGCCATCGCCTGTGCCCGAAAGCTGGTACTCGCTTGTATTAACGCAATAATAAGCCAATAGGTCTGTTGCTGTTGGCGCCGCGCTAACGGTAAATGTCCCCGATACCGAGTTATTAGTGCTTATAGGGTCGCTTGCCAGGTCTGTACTTACTGTAATACTATATATTGAACCGGAAACCGCATTGAAAGTGCCATTCAAAGTAAAATTCTCCTGTTCCAGCGGCTGAAGAGTGGGTATATAGGTTTGGTTAAGGGTGGTGACAGTTTTATCAGGGGCAGTTATGGCTACGGTAACGGGTATATTGCTTATAGGTTTGGCGCCAAAGTTTTTTATACTTACGGTAACCTGTGTAATTGCAGGACAAGTTCCTGTTGAATCCGGGTAAACAATGGCTGCTATGCCGGCATCGGTACTGGCCTGCAAAAACTGTACGCGATAATCTTGTGTTTCGCCTTTGGCATATGTGCCGCAGGGTTTTATTACGGAAGTATCGCTTGTTTCCGTCAACACAACACGCATCAAACTGAAATTGCCGGGGATAACAGAAACTGGTACTGTTATGGTTGAATTATAGGTACCTGTTGCGTTAATAATGGCCGTGGTGGCTGCCAGCTCATTTGCTTCAAAAACACCATCGCCATTCCAGTCGATATATATTTTGGCCGCTTTGTTAAAATTAGCACCGCAGGTACCCATGGTTATGCTAAACGGGTAAGTTTTTCCCTGTTCAAGCAGAACGGTCAGGTTAGTAAGGTCGGTATAGCTGGTGCAGCCGGCTGGTTGTGTGTAATTAATGTTTGACAGCGTAACGTTATTTACCCGCGAATCGGCATTTGATAACGGCGTCGAAGTACAATAGGCTTGGCCGCCAATCCCTGTAACAATGAGCGAATAATCTTGCGCGCCTGCCAATAAGGCACCCTTGTGCGAAACGGTTATGGTATAAGTTTTGCCCGGAACCGCGTTTGGTATATATACCTGTTCTAAATTATCAACAATATTATCACCTGTTTTTGCTGCCGCCGATGGATTTGCCGGATCGAGCACCCAGGGTAAAAAAGTAGTTGTGCCATCACTTACCCTTATATCCAGGTCATTAACCAATTTGGGCGTACGGCTGTTTACCGTGCCGTCTTTTGTAGGCGTTGCGGCCGGGTCTGTCCATGAAATAGTAGCGGTAACAGCGCCGTCGCCAGACGCGACTACGGTATAAGTTTGCTGCTGGCCCTGCTGCAAGGTATTTTCCTTTAAAAGGCTTTTTGTGCCGTTATCTGTTATTGCCTGTGCGGCCTTTTTTGTATCCAGCAAACCCCATCCATAAATATAATCGGGCCCGGGGTTGCCGGCATCAACTGCAGTATGGCAGGCAAGCCCTTTTAAAGTAGCTGCCTTCATAAAACTGCCGCCGTTTTTTTCTGCATAATATTCCTGAAGCAGGTACAACGACCCGGTAACATTCGGGGCTGCCATTGAAGTGCCGGATAGCGTAATATAATTAGTAGGGTTGCTATTGCCGCATGATAGCACATTAACGCCATTGGCAACAATATCCGGTTTAATACGCCCATCGTCAGTAGGCCCCCAACTGCTGAAAGGCGCTATAGAAATATTCTGGCTGCTTGCCGGCCCGTTTGGCAAAGGGTTTACCGCGCCTACAGTCAGTATATTTTTTGCGTTGCCTGTTGTACTGATCACATCATAACCATCATTACTGCTAATACCCGTGTGTCGCGGCCCTTTATCAACAAGTGTTTGGTTGGTAATACTCGCGTAGCCGTAATAATCGGCGCCTATGGCAGGCCCGGGATAGGCATGGGCATTGCCTGAAGATTCAACAATTAAATAATAGGGTGCGTTAAAGGCTATCTGATCCCATTGCTGTGTCCTTGTTCCATAAAAACCAAAGTTATAATCAACGCTGTCGCCGGGGAGGCCGTACCATTCCCACCTGTTGGCCCCATCATTGAAATTCCAGCCGGCCTCATCCCCGTATGAGTGATTTGAAAGCAGCAATTGTGATGCTGCGGCACTCATTTTAGCTACATCATTATCAAAAAAGTACGAATGCAAGGTAGCTGCATTAAATGCCATCCCTTTAACCGGCGGGTACACTCCTTTGGCTATCATTGTCCCTGCTACATGCGTCGCATGGTCAAGGGTTGCAGATGAGTCTTCAAGGGTAATTGTTTTTCCGGCAAACTCCTGGTGTGCCCTGTAAACTTCACCACCGTCCCATATAGCTAATTTGTTATTTAAAAAAGGGCTGGTCCCCGAAAGGTTCAAGCCTAAGGCCCCGCCGGGTTGTACTGCATTGGTTTGTGTTGTAGCAGCAGAAATTATATTGTCATCGGTAACCAGGTAAACAGGGAAGCCAAGACTGTTGAAACCCTGTAAATAAACCAGGCCACCTTTTTTTGTTTTTCTTACAATATCCCATCCGTGGGTTTTGGCAAGCATTAATGCCCTTTGGCGGGCTGATAAAAATAAATTGTTTTGCTGCGCCGAGAAATCAGCCAATTCCTTCTTTTTGGCATCGGAAATTGGTATTTGTTGGCCAAAAGATTCGGTCGCCACGCACAGCAATAAAAAAGAAACAATAATTGCTGTGTAAAGCTTAGTCATATTTTATGTGTAAAACGCCTGTTTAAACAGTATATGCCGGAAAAACAAGTTTCAGAATTTTATATTGTATTAAAAAATTTGTTTTTACTTAGGATACGATGGTCCTTCATAAGACAAAACTTCCTGTTTTATCTCTCTTCATTAAAACACCAGACAAAAAACATTTTCAAATGGTGCGTCTCCAGAGCTAAGGATATCCATATTCTAAAAATGAGATTCATAATCATTTTCCGTGATTTATTTTTTTAAAAAATTCCACGAAAAAATGCAACTAACCTTTTTTTTATTTCGTATAAGGGCGAAATTGTATTTACCGATAGTTAAATACAGGCAGATTTGATAATTATATATCAACATTTTGTTGAAAACATATGTTAATTACTCGCATTAATACATGTTTTCAGTTAAACAAAACTCGCCCGCAATTGCTGTCGCAAGTATTAGTTTTTATTAAATATTCATAACTCAAACGATTGAAAACAAGGTTATTTTTCTTTTTCATTGCATTTAGCATGTGGCTGGGGGTTACGAACGCCCTTGCCGCTACAACCTTTACATGGAACGGAGGCACGTCAGGCAGTTGGAATACGCCAACAAACTGGCAGGTTGGGGGAGTTACCCAGATTTTACTTTACCCCGGGAGTCTTAGCCCATTGACAAATAGTGATATAGCCATTATCCCTGCAAGCAGTTCGGGCGTTACCACTATAACTTATACAGGCACGCACACCATCGCTCAGCTTCAAACAAGCGGTTATGCCACAAATAGTATCGCGATAGTATTTTCAGGCGGTTCACCAACGCTTACAATAACCGGCGGACTTAACATCATACAGCAAAATGGCATTATGGTGGGTATTGCATTCAGCGGGACCGGGACAGCCTCAATAAGCGGCACTTCGAGTTTGGGTTACCAGCAGTCAATGTCAATTGCATCAGGTACAACTGTGTCTTTCACCTCGTCAAGCGTTCTCGACTTTACAAATAACCAGGGCACTTTAACCAATAACGGAACACTCAATTTGACAGGCTGCACGTTTAAACTGGGATACCAGGCTACATTAGCAAGCCCGGGCACCATTATTGCAAACAGCGCGGATTTTAATATGTCAAATGCCTCAGCGTTTATAACTTATGGCGGCAAATTTGTAGCTAACTCCTGTACATTTGAGGTGCCGAGTGGCGCGTATTTAAAAAGCACAAGCACTTCGGCTACATTTACAGCAACAACCAGCACCTTTAGTTTCACCGGCAGCGGCGGCGCGGCTTATTTCGTCAATACAGGCACTTTCAGGGACCATGGGTCAACCTATAATTTATCAGGACAAGGCGCTTATCTTCAAAATTCGGGCAGCAGCTCAATTATGCACTTGAGCGGCACGACCGTAAATTTCAGCACATCGGGCGGTAGCAATACCCAGTATATAAACAATTCGGGCACTTTCACTGCTGATTCTTCCTCGGCAATTAACGGGGCAACCTATTTATCCTACGTAACCAACTCCGGCACTTTTTACGCAGGTACATCGGGTTCATCATGCGTGATCACATTAGGCGGCCAGGGTGCGAACGTTGCCAACACCGGTATTTTTTATTTAGGGTCTACTTCTATAATTTACCCTTCAAGCTACCAGGCTAATGTTACCAATACAAGCCCAGGCGTTTTTACTTTACAGTCGGATGCAAACGGATCGGCAGCTATCGGCGCCTTAAACTCAACGGCAACTTGCACCGGGACTTTTAATGTTGAACGATATTTCCAGGGTAGCACTACTTATGATAATGTAAAAGGCAGATGGAAAGCCCGCAATTATCGTATCATATCCTCACCGGTAAATATTGGCACCCCTGTTAACACTAATAATGTTTACGGTTTAAATTATATAGTTGGTGCAACAGCAGGCAAAACAGCTACCGCCAACAGTACAACCAATGCGTTTATAACAGGTTGCACTGGCGGCAGTACCAGCGCCGGCAACCCATCTACATATTTATATCGTGAAAGCGTAATCCCTGCAAACGCTACTTTTACCGATGGCAATTTTTTTGGCATCACTAATATTGCCAATTCAACTTCGGCAGGCACTATAACAGCGAGTGACGGCAACACTTATTCGCTTCCTATCGGCACTGGTGTGCTCTTCTTTTTCAGGGGGGCCGCTACAAATTGGTCGAAAAGGACTGTTGCCCCGTACATCGCGCCAGAAAATGTGACGTTAACTTCGACAGGAAACATAAACCAGCAATCGGTGACCGTAAAAGATTGGTATAGCCCCAATTCTTTAAATTTAGGATATACTATAACCGGGGTTGGTACCGGCAGTAATACAAATACGGCAGTACGCGGATTTAATATGGTGGGTAATCCGTATCCATGCCCGATAGACTGGAATACCATTAATACAGGTGGGATTACCGCTACTAATATAAACCCAACCATTTATATGTTCGACCCGGTAACTAACCAATACGATAGCTATAAAAGTACGGGGGCAAGCAGTGGTACCGGCAACCCGGCCAGTACTAACAGTATCATTGCGAGCGGACAGGGCTTTTTTGTACAGGCAAATGCTGCAAGTCCATCCTTAGTTATCAATGAAACGGCCAAATCGGCTACCTCACAGTTATTTGGGGGCAACTTATTAATGGGGACACCTGTGGCACAGGCGCCTTCGCAATTACTACGCCTGCGTTTGGCTATAGATACTTTAAATTATGATGATATTGTTATTGGATTTAATTCAAACGCTTCGACGAAATATAGCGCTGCTGAAGATGCCGGATACATCCCGGGTGTAAACGCAATGGAAGGCCTGGCCAGCTACTCATCCGATAGTGTACAACTATCTATGAACTTTTTGCCGCTGCCAAAGCAAACACAGCTGGTAATACCACTTGAAGTACACGGAAGAGTTACCGGTTTATATACATTTCAAAGGACCGCACTCGATGCCATAGCCCCGGTTTATGAAATATGGCTGATTGATGCTTACAAAAAAGATTCATTGGATTTAAGGAACAACGTAAATTATGCTTTTAATATTGATGTAACTGATACCAACAGTTATGGTAAAAATCGGTTCCAGTTAGTTATCCGTCAAAACCCGGCCTTAATGGTGCATTTGTTAAACTTTACTGCTGCAAAAGCAACCGGAGGTGCGGAGGTTGTGTGGAAAACCGAAAATGAACAGAACTATACTAACTTTACTGTTGAAAGGAGCACTGATGGCGGCGTTACCTTTAATGTTTTGGGTGGTTTTCCCTCAAGTGCATTAGGTACCTATAGTTTCCTGGATAAAAACCCACAGCCAGCTGCAAATCAATACCGGCTAAAAATTGAGGATTTAAATGGCACTATCAGCTATTCAAATATAGTTACGCTGATATACGGCAACTCCAACGAAGTTGCAAGCAATATCAATGTTTACCCTAACCCTGCAAGCAGCGTTATTAATTTAGCAATCAATAAAACCAGCAGCCAGGTTACAAATTTACCTGCACTGCAAAGCTTAGCAACTACGCCTGGCCTTTCGTCACCTCAAATACCGGTTAGCGAACAATCATATTCAATTAAAATAATAAGCATAACAGGCGCTATTGTGAAATCGGCAAACTCATTCCAAGCCACCTGGCAGGACAATGTGAGTAACCTAAGCCCAGGAACTTATATTATACAGGTAGTTAATAATGTTGACAAAAGTGTGATTGGGAAAAGCACCTTTGTTAAATTGTAAGTATTAAGAGCAGAAAGCTAAAAGACAAAGCTTTTTGCTTACCGGCTCCCCAAAATCATTAATAATTTACCCACTCCGGGAAATTCCCCGCAGAATTGCATTGGAAAGTTTTCCACACCATGTTGAAAAACCACATTTGGTTTTTAATTTATAGATAAAATTTAAAACCTATCTTTAATTATCTGTAGTTAAAAGAAACCTTAAGCAGTAATTAATTTTTCTTTTAATTTATCAAACAATATTTCTTAGTTTAATCCCCCCTTAGCATCCTTATTGCACAGGATTGATAAATTATTAAAGAATTGAAAACACGGTTACTACTTTGCTTTATTGTGTTTGCATTTATGCTTGGCTTTAAAAATGCCGAAGCGTACGCCAATCCACGTGCCTGGTTTGACCATGCACGGTCGCTAAAAGCAAGCATGCATAGTGTTGCGCTCAACCGTAAATTTATTACAGATACGATTCCTGTTGTACCGTACCTGCGTTTGCAGTTGTATAAGGACGCCATCAATAATGATGATACCTACATTGGCTTCGGCCCCGGTTTTAGTACAAAGTATGTGGTTAACGAAGATGCCCGTTATATGCATGGGCAGGGCGAAGAGAGTTTGTGCAGTTTCTCGAGCGATAACGTGCCGTTGGCTATCAATAAATTGCCATTTCCGGGTCAGCAAAGCCTTACTATCGGTTTAAAAGTTGGTGTTACAGCCGATGGCGCTTATAGTTTGAATATGACCCAGGAGGTTGACATTCCACAGGCTTATGAAGTTTGGCTGATGGATGCCTTTAAAAAGGATTCGTTAGATATGAAAGCGACCAAGACCTATGATTTTAACGTAATTAGGGCCGATACGAATACTTATGGTTCAAAACGCTTTAGCCTGGTGATCCGCCAGGCCCCGGCATCACCGGCATTAATGGTGCATCTGCTAACCTTTACAGCTCAAAAGGCAAATAATGGGGCACAAATTGACTGGACAACCAGCGATGAACAGAACAATACCAATTTTACAGTTGAAAGAAGCATTGATGGTGGCTCAACATTTATTTCTATCGACACCCTGGTGTCAAGCAGTGTAGGTTCATACAGTTTTTTAGATAGAAACCCGCCATTAATGAAAGACTTGTACCGGGTAAAACTTCAGGATGTGAATGGCATTATTACTTACTCGGAAGCAGTTACACTTGCTTATGAAAGTTTAAATACCATTGCTGCTACCACAAATAGTATAAGTATTTACCCTAACCCTGCAAGCAGTGTTATTAATTTAACGGTTAATCAAAGCGGAAGCAGCAGTACAGCTGCCGGGCCATCTTCTACACAAATTGTCAATTCAACAAACACTTTGGTATCGGCCCCTTTAAACGGCGCACTATTGTATGGTATTAAAATAGTTAATATCACCGGCGTGGTTATAAAAACAACTACCTCATCACAGCCTAACTGGCAAGAGGATATCAGCGGCCTTGCACCGGGTACTTATATAATTCAGGTGATAAATAACGGTGATAAAAGTGTTGTTGGAAAAAGCAGGTTTGTTAAGTTATAGCCCAACAAAAATCGGGAAAACATTTCATCCCACTTCGTTCTTAAAACCGATGGCTTCTCAAAAAGTATTCCTCTAAATTTCCACAATGTGATTTAGTTCAGAATAATTTTGTAATTTGAAGCCCCATTAGCGACCGGTATCGCCGGTCCATTTTTGATAGGATAAATTATTATTGATTACGATAAATTATTATTGATTTGAAAACACGTTTACTGTTTTACTTAGCGGTTTTTATTTTAGCGCTGGGTATTAAAAATGCTGCTGCATCATCGGGTACAATTGATAATAGGTTGCTGCCATCAAATGCCGGGCCGTCAAATAACGCCCAATTAAAGTCCATCAGCTTAAGTCCGGTTTCAACACTGGTTGGTGTGGCCGGGCCCGGTTATTTAAATTTCACATCGGCGGTATTTAACAACGAAACATCAGTGCAGGTTATAGCTACCGCTAAGGATGCAAACGCAACAATAACTGTAAATGGCATAGCAACCGCCTCCGGATCCGCGTCATCACCTATAGCGCTGAATGTAGGCGCAAATACAATAACAGTAGTAATAACAGCACAGGATGGAGTCACCCAAAAAACAGTTATTATAACCGTTAACAGGGATGCTTCGGCAAATGCAAGCCTTTCAAACCTTGCTATAAGCAGCGGCGCTTTGACACCAGCATTTGCAACGGCTACAATCAACTATACACAAAGCGTACCATATACCACCTCGTCGGTAACAGTAACCCCTACCACCAGCGATCCAACCGCAACAGTAAAGGTTAATGGTGTAACAGTTGCATCGGGCACTGCATCTTCAGCAATCGCTTTGGCAGTAGGTTTAAATACTATAACTACAGTAGTTACGGCCCAAAATGGCACTAACACCAAAACTTATAAAATATCGGTTACAAGGGCTGCACCGTCAAACAACGCCTTGTTAACCTCCATCAGCTTAAGCCCGGTTTCAACATTGGTTGGCGTATCCGGGCCCGGTTATTTAAATTTCACATCGGCGGTGTTTAACAGTGAAACATCAGTGCAGGTTATCGCAACCGTCAAGGATGCGAACGCAACAATAACTGTAAATGGCGTAGCAACGGTCTCAGGATCGGCATCGTCGCCCATAGCGCTCAATGTGGGTGCAAATACAATAACCGTAGTAATAACTGCGCAGGATGGCGTCACCCAAAAAACAGTTATTATAACCGTTAACAGGGCTGCTTCAGCAAATGCAAACCTTTCAAACCTTACCTTAAGCAGCGGCGCTTTAACGCCGGCGTTTGCAACAGCTACAACCAGCTATACAGCAAATGTTGCTAATGCAACATTATCAGTTACCGTTACGCCGACCACCAGCGATCCAACGGCAACGGTAAAAGTAAATGGCATAACAGTAGCATCGGGCTCCGCATCGTCACCTATTGCTTTAGCGGTAGGCGCAAATACTATCACTACTATAGTAACTGCCCAAAACGGCACTACAAAAACTTACACTATAACTGTAACCAGGAGCGCCGTTGTTATAACAACCTTTACCTGGACAGGAAGCGGAGCAAACCCTAACTGGAGCAATAATAATAACTGGTCGCCATCTTCGGGACACCCCATAGCGGGTGATTTGGCGATAATAGGCGCCACGGCAAACATGCCTACCATTGATGTTCCATCTGCATGTTCAACATTGAGTATTACCGGTGCAACTACTATTACATTAGCAGCGACGCTTACAGTAAGCGGGAGCGCTGATTTGAACGCCACTTTAACAATTTCAGGCGGGGCAGGCAGTTTAACCACTAATAGTTTAACATTAAATGCCGGTGGCGGCCTTACCAATTCAGGCGCCTTTACAGTTAACAACGGCAATATTTCGCTGGCGGCAAGCACCAATATCAATAACCTTAGCGGGGGGACATTTAATGCAGCCAGTTCGCCGGTAATTAACATGCTTAATAGTGCTACTATTACCAACGGCGGTATTTTCAATATCAGCGGTGCTAATGTAAAACTGGGCAGCTCCGGATTTATTACCAATGCAACCGGGGGCACTTTTACTATAAATGGAGGTAGCTCTATCGATTTTGCAGCTAACACTGCCACCTCGGGGTATCTTTTAAATAACGGTACCTTTTATGCCGGCACCTCAAATTCGGCCTGCACCATTAATTTAAATTACGCTGGTGTCAATCTTCAAAACAGTAGTACTTTTTATTTGGGATCTACCTCGGTTCTTAACCTTACCGGGGCGGGCACATCTGTACAAAACACAGGTACATTTACTTTACAGTCGGATGTTAACGGTTGTGCCGCTATAGGCAATATCTCAGGCGCGGCGGCGGTATGCACCGGCATTTATAATGTGGAACGGTACATCACCGGCGGCAGCAGCCTTTACAGAGGGTACCGCTTATTATCATCGCCTGTATACACAAGCACTGTGGCCGGCCACAATGTATATAGTTTAAATTATGTAAAGCTATCGTCATATATAACCGGAACCACGGGCACAACCGGCGGCTTTGATAATACTGGCTCAGGTAATCCTACGCTGTATTTGTTTCGCGAAAACATTGTACCATCAAACGCATCATTTACAAGCGGTAATTACAGGGGGATAAATGATATAACCCAGGCGCCGATGTATACCATGGATGTTGACGGGAGCGGGTTTTATATCCCTGTAGGCGATGGATTTCTTTTCTTTTTCAGGGGCGACAGAAGCCTGGCTACTTTTACCACCGAAACAACAGCAACGTATGTCCCCACAAGTACAACATTAACTGCAACCGGAACACTAAACCAGGGACAAATAACAGCCACAGACTGGTATACGCCAGCATCTTCAAATTTGGGGTATACAACCATATCAGGTACAAGTTCGGTTGAGGGTTTTAACCTGGTGGGCAATCCGTATGCCAGTTCGATTGATTGGGACACTTATAATTCAAGTTCAACCTCCACAGGCATCTATGCAAATAATATGAGCCCTTTTATATACATACTTGACCCAGTTAGTAAAAACTATAATATATACGCAACGGGTACCGGTGGTGGTGGCACTATTGCCAGAACTAATTCTAATATCATCCCGAGCGGACAGGGCTTTTTTGTAATTGCATCTGATGCGTCAGCACAGCTGATCTTTAATGAATCGGCAAAAATAAATAGCCAGGCGAATGCTGCAAATGGAAATTTATTTCTTGGTGCAAAACCACTTGCCGTGGTTAACCAATACCTGCATTTAAAACTTGCACAGGACGCTAACAATATTGACGGCCTGCTGTTAAATTTCAATAGTACTGCCAAATCTGAATATAATTCAAGTGAAGATGCCCTTTACAAAACAGGAAACGGGCCGGTAAGTTTATCAAGCATGTCAGCTGACAATGTTGCGCTCGCCATTAATGCAATGCCATTACCAAAACTTACACCAACAACAATTGGCTTAAATGTAAGCGCCGATGCCGATGGCGTTTACCAACTGAATTTGGATGAGGTAAAAAGCATCCCCGACCTATATGACATCTGGTTGATGGACAATTATAAAAAAGATTCGCTTGATATTAAACATAACCCCAACTATAGCTTTAATATTTATAAAAGTGATGCCGGCAGCTTTGGCTCTAAACGCTTTAGTCTTGTCATCCGTCAAAACCCTGCGCTAATGGTGCATTTATTGAATTTTACAGCAACAAAAGCACAGGAAGGCGCAGAGGTTGTATGGAAAACCGAAAACGAACAAAATTATACTAACTTTACTATTGAAAGAAGTACCGACAACGGCGCAACTTTTAATGTTTTGGGTGGTTTTGCTTCAAGTGCTATCGGCACTTACAGCCTTGCGGATAAAGATCCGCTGGCTACCAACCAGTACCGGTTAAAAATACAGGACCTAAACGGCGACATAAGCTACTCCGCTGCGGTTACACTGATATATGGCAACTCAACCAATGTGAGTGCAAGTAATCTCAGTGTTTATCCTAACCCGGCAAGCGGGGTTATTAATTTAGCTATAAATCAAAAGAGCAACAATAACCTGTCTACTAATCTGCCCGTGCTTCCAAATTTAAATGTAACCCATGGTTCAATTTCAACCCAAGCAGCTGCAACTACCCAATCATACAGTATTAAAATAATAAACATCACCGGCACTGTGATAAAAACATCCACCTCATCGCAAGTCGCATGGCAGGGCAATGTCAGCAACCTAAACCCCGGTACTTACATTATACAAGTAACCAATAATGCTGACAACCGCCTGGTGGGGAAAAGCACATTTGTGAAGTTATAGGTTTTAATACTATAGAAGGTAAAAGCAAAAGGCTTATTTTTTTGCTTTTACCTTCTATATTAATTTCTTCCCTTTTTAAGTCGCCCCACCTTTGTTACAGCTTTAACATGCATTAGTTCTACGCACATTGGCCATAGCCACACCTGATTGGGGAAAATAAGCGGGAAAATTGTAGAAAATATTTCTGAATGGATTTCCTGGGTGTTTGAATATTTTCGCTCAAAGAGATCGATAAATAATTAAAGGTTTATATTTTATACCAATAGGAAACAAATGAGAAAAACCCAATATTTTCCCTAAGTATTTTGGCGTTTTAATCTTTTAATACCCGCTTAGCATTGTTATTGCTAAATGTTTGCTGATTTGATAAATTATTGATTTTTTTAAGTTTTGAAAACCCGTTTATAAGACCCGTTTTTTCCAGGTCTTTTGTACTTTCCCGACTTTCGGACTCAAAACTAACTACTCACCCTATCAACTTAATCAACCATTCTCCTTCATCCTCATATTCTCCGCATCCCAGTGAATCACTTTGTTGTGGAAATAGCTTTCGTTACATGCCAAGGCAGGGGCTGCGGCCCTGAAACCGAAAACTGCATCCTCAACTACAGGCGTACCATTGCGAATTGAATCAAAAAAGTTGGCAAAATGCTCGTGCGAAGTATTATATCCTTCGGGCACAGCATAAGTTATGTTGGGTTGCGATGGGGACTGCTGGTCGGTTGCCGAATATTTTTTATTATAGTCGTCCATTAATTCTTTTTGCATGGCGTTGGTATAGGTATTAAATGAATCCCAGCCGCCAATGCCTGGCGCCACCGGCATTTTATGTTTGCGTATGGTGAAGCCATTTTCATCCGAAAGATCCATAACACCTTCGGTACCGGTTATCCGGGTAGATGAGTGCTCGCCATCACCGCTTACAAAGTTTACGCGTAGTGATACCTCGAAAGCAGGGTGTTCTTTACTGTCTGGATATTGTATTACAGCATTCATCACATCAGGCACATTTCTTCCATCCTTCCAGTAAGCAAGCTCACCGATAGAATATATTTTGCTCGGCCCTTTGGAACCTGTAATAAAATGGATACCTGAAAGCAGGTGTACAAAAAGATCACCTGCTACGCCGGTGCCATATTCGCGGTAATTGCGCCATCTGAAAAAACGGTTAGGATCATAAGCGCGCTTTACTGTTTCTTTGGCCTGGTAACGCTCCCAATCAACTGTTTGCAGCGAGGCATCAAGCGGGATGGTATATTGCCATGCCCCAAGTGCGCTTTGCCTGTTAAACGAGGCCTCGATACAATTGATCTGCCCTATTGCCCCTTCTTTCAATAACTCTTTCGCTTTTTGTAACGCTATGCTGCTTACCCGCTGACTGCCCACCTGGAAAACGGCTTTGGTTTCCTGCTGCACCTTTATCTCGCCGAGACCCTCGCTTAAATAGTGTACCATGGGTTTTTCGCTGTACACCGCTTTGCCTTTGCGCATGGCTTCGATAGCAATGGTGCTATGCCAGTTATCGCTGGTGGCTATAATTATCGCATCAACGTCCTTGCGGTCGAGTATCTCATGCCGGTTTTTTGTTGTAAAAATATTTGCACCAAAAAGCTCTTTGGCGTGATCGAGCCTTCCTGTGTAAAGGTCGCAGCAGCCCACCAGCTCAACACCCGGGCAGCTCAATGCCGTCCTTGTATCATTAAATCCCATAATGCCCATTCCAATGGTGGCCACACGTATCTTATCATTGGGGCTTACTCTTTTTTGTGCCTGTAATACCCTTCGTTCATTAGCTTCCAAAGCTGCAAAGCTCGAAAGCGCAGCCGAACTAAGTACAACTGTACTGCCAAATTGCTTTAAAAATTTTCTGCGATCGGATGACATAATATTTAGGTTTAATTGGGTTTATAATTTATTTTAGTTGTTGGTTGATTGGGTTGGATTAAGTGAGTAGTTGATTTTGCATTGATTTTATTCAACTTAGTCAACCCAATCAACTACTCACTTAGTCAACTAATTCCCTCCCATAAATTCAAGTTCGCGCCAGTCGGGGAGTTCCTGTTTGCCCGATGCTTTATCAAAAACCATGGCCTGTTTTGTAAAGTTATTAAAATCTGGCCACGGCGGCAATCCCGGGCCGTTGGGGTTGCCCAGGGTAATAAAATTTATCCAGTAGCTGGACATCAGGTTGGCGAGCTTATAATCAGCCGGTTCCCATGGGCGGTGTAAAAACCTTAAATTATTCATTACATAGGCTACCTCGCCGGTGTGGAATGCACCGTATTTTACATAATCGGCAGTTGCGGGCAGCTTGCGCTCAAAATAATAAACATAAATTGCTGCTTTGTCCTGCTTGCTTTGTAAAGTGGCCCATCTATAGCCAGATGCAGCAAATATCATATCACGGCTTTGTTTAACCTGCGAACGTGCTGCTTCTTCATCCGTATTGGCGGGATAATATTTTAAGAATTCATCGGCCTTTGCGCCGTATTGCTCTTTTACCTGTTTGATATAATCATCCTTATTTTTAAAGCTTGCAATAAAACTTTCATCGGCGTTCCACCCGGTAAGTACGGGCACATTGTTCTGTTTCCCTGCTGCAAAAATCTTGGCAACAGGTTCGGGCAGCACATAGCCATCAACAATTGGCGAATACCGCCCCGAAAATTTCATCAACTGATCAGCAGGCACTTTTTTAAGCTCTTCAATCGAAGTGGCATGTACCGCCTCCGCCAGTTTTACACCTTGCTGCTCAGCCGCTGCTAAATCGAAGGTTTTCAATGTTGGATTGCTCAGTAAATACGAACCGCTTTCGGCAATAGCTTTTTTAAACAAACCTTTTGCCACTGGCGATGCCACCAGGCAATTTACGCTCATGGAACCTGCCGACTGGCCATCAATAGTTACATTATCAGGATTGCCGCCAAAAGCAGCAATATTTTTTTTGACCCATTTTAAAGCGGCTATCTGATCAAGCAAACCATAATTACCCGACGCTTTATTTGGCGATTCTTTGGTTAGCCCCGGATGTGCCAGGAAACCGAAAACACCTACACGGTAATTAACAGATACAAAGATGATACCTTTGCGGGCCATCGCTTCGCCATCATAAATAGGTACCGCCGTACCGCCGCTGCCGAAGCCGCCGCCATATATCCACACAAAAACCGGCTTTTTATCCCCGTTGTGTGCCTTTGTCCAAACATTAAGATAAAGGCAATCTTCACTCATCGGTTGTTCGGGGATAAGGAATTCAGGCGTATAAACCATAAAGGGCGTAGGCTTAGCCTGCATAGGGCTTGGGCCAAAGGCATCGCATTTTTTTACGCCTTCCCAGGGGGGTACGGGTCGGGGCGCTTTCCAGCGTAGCTCACCCACGGGCGGCGCAGCAAACGGTACGCCTTTATAGGCGATAACATCGCCCACCGGACTTTTAATGCCCGAAATCAGGCCGCCTTCTATATGCACCGTATCAGAAATATTACGTGTTTCGTTTTTTGGTTTGAATGAATAAAACAGCGCCGAAGCAAATGCCAAAATCAGGCAAATAGCCGTTGCAGATAGCTTTTTCATGAAGAGTGGTTTATAACGTGTCTATATGACGCAATATAATAATTAATAAATGATGATTTAAAGCCCAAACACTTTTTAATATTATTTAAAAAGTATAATTTGCGTCCAATATCCCCGCAATAAACCCTTTTAAACCAATTGTATGAAAAAGATTACCTTGTTATTAAGCTGTTGTTTGATAACTTTTTTGTCATTCGCGCAAAGCAACAAAAATAGTTTAGCTATTATTCCTGAACCGGTGAGTGTTATCACCAGGGATGGTGAATTTACCCTGCCAAAACACATTTTGATCCAGGCCGGTCCGCAGGCTGAAGTAAGGCTTGTCACCAGCTATCTTCAAAATAAGCTGGCAACGGCATCGGGGTTGCCCGTTACTGTACGTAATGCTTTTTCAACTCCAGCAACAATTAAGCTTGTGCTGAATACCAAAACAGATGCTGAAATAGGTAAAGAAGGTTACCAGCTATGGGTTAGCAAAAAGGGCATTGTTATAAGCGCCAACGAAGCCAATGGCTTATTTTATGGCGTGCAAACCCTTATACAATTGTTGCCGAAAGAAATTGAAAGCAATGAAGCGATTCACAATATAGCCTGGACAGTGCCCAATGTAACTATAAAAGATTACCCACGTTTTGGCTGGCGTGGCTTGATGCTTGATGTATCGCGCCACTTTTTTA
>JABDCF010000066.1 GCA_013288235.1 Bacteroidota bacterium
TCGGCGAAACCACAGGGCGATGGCGCAAAAAGTACGCTATCAAGACAACGGTAAAATGAAGCATGGTTTACAGCCATAAATGGCTGTAAGCTATTGCAAGGAGACAATTTAGAATTAAGACACAGGTCATGAACAGAGCAGTTGATATAGCTACAGTAGCCCACCTTTGGGCGAACCACAACGGGACAAGCGCCAAATCCAGCAATTTATTTTTCGAAGGGGAGAATATTTACTCCTACGGACGGCATTTTTTGATAGCCAAACATGTCTATAACGATGCGGGGGAACATGCGGTATTATTTACAAAAAGGACTTACAGCAAATCCACCACGACACATTTGAACATTGTTAAAAATGCCTCCCGGCATTTGGATTTAATTTATGTCCCCGACCCGGAATTGCCAAAGGACGAATTATTCGACAAATGGTATAACCAAATTAAAGGTATTGCAGGCTCATTGAACAATGCCCGGAAGCCGGAAAAATACATTTTGGACATCCAGTATGTATTTGGTGAAGCGAAACGTTACGCCGATTTCTTCGGCTATCAAATACCTGAAGTTCTGTTAAAAGCGGGAGAAATTGAGAATCTCGGGCAGTACCACGAGGTACTGCAAAAGGAAAACGAGTTGCGCAAAGCCCAGGCGAAACGGGAGCAGGCCGAAGCATTGCGTATTCAAAAAATCCTCTTAAAAAGATGGCGGGACTTTGAAAACAACTATGTCACCACAGCGGATGGTTTCGATTATTTGCGGTTTAATAAAACAAGCCATAGGGTTGAAACTACACAGAGGGTTGAAATCCCGGTCGAGGTCGCAAAGCAATTTTATAGGGTTGTATTAGCTGTCATTGAGCAAGGCGGGTGCAAAAACTGTGATATGATGCTCATGGACAAGTGGAAAGTACTTGAAATCAACGACAAGTTTATCCGGGTCGGTTGCCATAAAATCAGCCTGAAAGAAATCAAATCGTTTACCAAAAAAATGCAATGGTCATGAATTACGAAAAAACAACAAACGGTATCATGTACACTGAGGCAATTATAAGTTCTAACGGGGCGGGGTTTATCCTCTACCCCGATGAACATCATACAAGCCAAATGATAAAAGCGGCAAAAGCCGAAATAAGGTTTAATCGGGATGTTGTCAGCATGAGGGTGGCCAATGAGGACGACCGGGACGACTTGTACCGGACGGAAATATTCCGGCACCCGGCAACCCGTCCGCTGAAATGGTATGAAATCAATGCGGATAACAAACAACTCATCCGGACGGAACGGCTGAAAGGCACGAGCGCGGACGATTATGTGAACCGCTATGTTTTGCCGTTCACCGTGGAAACCAAAGCGCACAACTTGGAGCAGTTCGGCGATAAAATCTTTGACATTTAAAATCCCGGCCATGAAAACGATAAAACTTGACCTCTATGAATTTGAGGAATTGAGCGCAGAGGCAAAGGAAAAGGCAATTATTAAACACCGTGATTTCAACCTTGTGCCTTTATGGTGGGATTTTGTATATGACGATTTTGTAGCCCTTTGCGGTTATTTAGGCGTGAACGTGGACAAAACCTCCATCTCCTTTGACGGCTTTTATTCGCAGGGGGACGGAAGCGGTTTTAATGCGGATGTGGATATAGTCGCCTTAAAAAATGCGGTTGAAAAGCAGTCATGGAAAGAATACGCACCAAATGAGCAATTTAATTTTAGTCCGCATGGCATCGACCGCCGTGTAATGGGATTGATTGAAAAGGGGGGCATCCAGTTACAGCCCAGGATCATTAACAGCAACCGGGGTAACTATGTCATTGCTGATATGGGCGGTTACCCGGCAAGAGGCCCCCGTTTCCATGATTATATCTACGGCGAAATCGACGCTTTGGAAGAATGGCTGAAAAATATAGCCACCGAACTCAATAAATTTCTGTACAAATCATTGGAAAGGGAATATGACCACCTGACCAGCGATGAAGTAGTGGCGGAAGCGCTGACCGCAAATGAAATCCCTTTTACCGCCGATGGACGTTCGGCCATTGCTTTAGCAAAATTAACTAAAAACCAATAATTGATATGAAAACGAACTTTTTTGAACAGATTGCAGGCTTGTCCATAAGTGGAAACCTGCAAATCAATATCCACCAAAATGAAAGCGGTACACAAACCGTTTCGGTGATGTTATCGGCAAAAGACCCGAAAGCCACGGCAGGAAAAAACCTGCCACCTATGCTATTAAAAGGCACCCCGCAGGAACTGGATGATACATTTTTTAAATACATCACCGAACCCGCAAAGCAAACCGAAAAACTCTTTGTCAATGCCGAAGCCTACCAAAAGGAATTGGAAAAGGTAAAAAAGCAGGCGACAACGGATAAGGATAAAAAAGGCACGCCCGGCACTCCGGCAGGGACAAAGCCAAAAAATGACGGCAATCTATTTGACCAGCAAGCAGACGAACAGCCGGAGGAGGATGATTTTGAAGAACAATTGCACGAACAGCAAGACGACAGCGAAGCATTAGCGGAAAAACAACGCCTGTATGATGAGGCCATGCAAAGGGTGAACACTTTAAACGGGCAAATGAAATATGCCGAAGCCATCGCCCAATTGCCCGACCCCGAAGAATACCCGGACAAGGTGGAGGAAATCAAAAACAAGGGCGAGGCTTTACTAAAACGTCAGGAATTGTATGCGAGTTTACAACAGGAGGTTTAACGTAAATTTTTGAGTGATGATAGTCAACGAATTAAAAAGGATTTTTCTGCATAAAGAAAGTAATCAGGAAATCCGCTTAGCCGACCCCGGTGCAGAGTTTACGCCTGCCGATGTACAAAATTTCTATTCCGGCCTCTACCCTATTTTGACGAATGCCAAAATTATCGGCCCTGAAATAAAGGACGATGAAGTGCAATACCGGTTTGAAAGTACGATGGGGGTCAAAGGATGAAGAAGCAACAACGAAAAGTGAGAATAAAACGAGATAACGACCAATGGAAAATGCAGCAGTTATTTGGGAACTTGGCGGAACGCCTCGACCGTCTGCCGGACGCAGGCGAAGTACAGCGCAATCCTTTAAGAAGCGCACCGCCGGAACTAACGACAATGGTTTTCTAAGGCATACTTTTCAGCCGGTTTGGTTATATGAGGGCGAGCAGGCCACAATGGAGCGGGAGTTTTTTAACTCCCTCTCCAACCTCTGCCGGTATTATGATATAATTCAACCCTCCGTCATTGGCTTGCCGTTCCCGCAAAATATTTATCAATCGTGGCGGGGCGTTGTAGGGAGTTTAGAAAAACGGGACAAGGGGCTTACCTGTATGATTGTCAGTGAAAACAAAAAACAATCTGTGTTAGCTGTTGCCAAACCGTTCGGCCTGTCCAATGACCTGTTTTACATACCTGTCCGGGCGTTTTGGCGCTGGTCAACCTGTGCAGAGCAACAGGCCATGAGCGAATTGATAACCGCCATTTTTGCCTACCTGCATCAAGTGGTGCTCATTCCTTTTTACCAAGAAAGTGGCAGTTTTATGGATAACCAATATGAAACGCTTTACCAATGGCTCATGGAAGCCGAGGACGACGACGACGAGGAAAGCAAGGCTTACAGGGAACATCAGGAAGATACGCTGTACGAATTACGACAGGCCGGGGCGCACATTATGCGAATGATACAAGACCCGGTTTGGTTGCAGAAAATGGAAAGTGTCATTTTAGTTTTTTTTGTAAATGATGCCTGGCAACAAGAATGGGCTGATTTAGCCAACGAGTTTCTCAAACTCTACAAAGACCATCCGCAGGCCACTATATTCGACAACACCCGGCCGGAAATATTATATCCTGACGAGGAAGACCGTTTAACGCCCGAACAATACACCGGGTTTTACTGGAGCGGAAAGGATTGCTTTGCCGATGAACTCGACAATATGATCAGTTGCGCCTTTCAGGAAATCGCCGTGATGGACGAACCTGTCGCTTTACACTTATTCGACGAAATGCCGGAAAATAAATTTTATGATTTTGATTTTGAAACCCGCCTGTTTGCATTGATAGAACGTTTGCGGGACTTACTAAACGATTATGACCATGAAGAATATCACCCAACAATTTAACAGCCAATTCGAACCCTATAAAGCCCTGTTGATTTATCGCCATGAAAGGGAGAATGATGTAATCAATTCATACAAGTCTGACGGCGACACGGAAATTTATGTTGAAAGCTACGACATTGGCAAGCAGGGACAGCCGATAAATGCCCATCCTTTGACCCTAAAGGAAATGTCTGCATTGAACGAGTTATTGCAAACCACGCAGGAACTTAAAGGCGGTTACCTTAAAAGCCGGGGCATATTGCCCTCAAAAGTATTGTATGTGAATTATGGAGCAAATGGCTATGCCGTTTGGCACACCCCGCCACAGGAAACCAATTTGTTTTTTGTGGACAGTTTAGGCATACCATCAGGCAAAGCGAAAGTCCCGGCGATGGTTTGGAAAGCCTCCGAGGATAAATTAATGGTTTACGCCGTCAAGGGCAAAGCGAAGCCTAACGCACAAACCGCTTTGCACCATGCGCCTTACCTCAATATTTACAACAACGGTAATGTGTGCATGGGTACGGTAAAAATCAATATCGGGCAAAATACCTGTCTGGAAGATTTTATGAGCCAATGGGAAACATATTTTTTTAATAGCTATTTCAGCCATTCCATTAACGGTGGTAGCAGCACTAAAACCGACACAAAAGAATTGTGGAGGACACTCATAGAAACAGGCAAAGACTTTCCACCGAACGAATTGAGGAAGAATGGCCTTACATTAAAACAATTAATCGCATGAAAGCAAAGAAAAAAGAACCCGCTAAACCTGCGGTACATATCATACAAAAGGAACTATTGCAACCTTATAACCCGGTGACCGTTAACCTTATCGGTGCGGGCGGTACCGGCGGGCAGGTGCTGACGGCTTTAGCCAGGATGAACCATGCACTAATCGCCTTAGACCATCCCGGTTTAATGGTAAGGTTATGGGACGATGACAAAGTGGACACCGCAAATCTTGGCAGGCAATTATTCACAACCTCGGAATTGGGACAATTTAAAGCCGTTGCCCTGATGAACCGCATCAACCGCTTTTTTGGGACGAACTGGAAAGCGGAAACCGAAAAATACGACAAGAAATTGGCCGACAGGGAAAAGGCGAGTGCGGTTATTACGATTTCCTGCGTTGATACGGCAAAAGCACGTTTTGAAATCGCCGGGATATTGACCACGCTTGCCAAACAACACTACGGGCGCAACCGGGTGCAATACTGGCTTGACTTTGGCAACAGCCGGACAAGCGGGCAGGTGATACTTTCGACGTTGGATAAAATCAAGCAACCGAGTTCAGAACGGTATCGCCCCATTGAAAAATTGCCCTTAGTGACCGATGAATTTAAGGACTTGCTAACACAATCCGAACAGGAAGACCATACCCCAAGTTGTTCCTTAGCCGAGGCGTTGACGAAACAGGATTTATTTATCAATTCCACATTGGCGAATTGCGGGGCTTCGCTCCTTTGGCAACTGTTCCGGGAGGGCATATTGTTCAACCGGGGCTTCTTTCTTAACTTAAAAGACTTCAAAACCCAACCGCTAAAAGTAGCTTAACATGATTTCCTTTCTTTCGGGAAACCTATTGCAAAGCAATGCCCATGCCCTCGTCAATACGGTAAACACCGTGGGCGTGATGGGCAAAGGCATTGCCCTGCAATTCAAAAAAGAGTTCCCGCACAATTATGCGGTTTACCGAGATGCCTGCCTTAAACATGAGTTGAAAGCAGGGCATTTATTGACCGTCAAAGATACCAGTCTCTTATTAGGCGAACGGCTTGTTATCAATTTTCCAACAAAAACACATTGGCGTTTGCCATCCGAATACTCCTACATAGGGCAGGGTTTGGAAGCATTAAAGCTATTCATAACGAATGAAAAAATCGCCGCCATCGCTCTCCCGGCTTTAGGTTGCGGGAACGGAGGCCTGGACTGGCCGACCGTTAAGCAAATGATTTGCCGGCATTTGGAAGGACTTGCTGCCGTTATAGAAGTTTACGAGCCGGCTTAATGATTTTTAGCGCCCCCGGCCCTCCGGGCAGCCACTTTTTCCGTTTCACTGCAAAACAGGCTGCCCGGGTAATGGCGCTTGACTTACAAATCTATTTGTAAGACAAGCCCTTGCATTAAATTTCGGGTCGCCACCCTCAAGGCTACCTGCTTCGCTGCAGCCATGCAATTAACTTTGATGCCCCGAAAAAAAGCGGGATCATTTGTTTATGGAACCATTTGGATTCGACCAGCTTCCTGAAGCCGTCCGGAAACTCATTGAGAAGGTGGACGGCCTGGAAACGCTGTTACTTAATCTTCAACCTCAAAATGAGGATCAGCATAAAATGCTCAACATCCAGGAGGCGGCCGCGTATCTGAACATGACTGTTGCGGCCTTGTATTCATTGGTCAGCAGGAGAGATATTCCCGTTAACAAGCCAGGGAAACGCCTCTATTTTGATAAGAACGAACTCAACGAATGGATCAGGTCTGGTAAAAAGAAAACGGCGGTTGTTATTGAAAAGGACGCCACGCTACGTGAACCCGTTTATCGGAGGCGATTTAAGCGGTAGTTCCGGTGTTCCATTCCATATCCAATTTGATCCTTCCCGCAGCTTCGACTTTCTTTTTGTCCTTCACTTTTGCATAGATCTGTGTCGTCTTAATGCTGCGGTGACCCAGCATTTTGGATACGGTATAGAGTTCTGTTCCAAATTCGAGTTGCAGCGTTGCATAGGTGTGGCGGAAGCTGTGGAACGTGATATTTTTTTCGATACCAGCTGCCTTTAGCCAGTGTTTGAAGCACGTTCTCATTTGCCCGTATTGCAAGCCTTTAAATACCCGATGTTCTGCATCACCGCGCTCTCCTAAAAGTTCAACGGCCTGGTCGGAGATGGGCAGCACTTCTGCCCCGTCCGTCTTTTCCTGCGTAAATTGAAGGATATACTTGCCGGGAATGCCACGGACCTCTGACCAGGTTAATGTCTGCACATCCGAAAACCGCAAACCGGTAAGGCCTGCAAAGATCGCTGCTTTTTTGATAAGCACCTGTTTGACCGCCGTATTGGCCATTAACTGGAATTCTTCGATCTCCAGTTGCTCGCGGTTCGTCTCTTTTGGGCTGATGGCGTCCACGGTATTGTAAAGATCGTCAGTGATCATTTTCTGCTTATACGCGCGTTTGAGGCAAGTCCTTAATTTTGCAAAATAATTAACAGCCGTATTGCGGTTGATCGGCGTGCCCCTGCGGCTGATTCCAGGGCCGCTCAACAGGAAATTCTTGTAGTCGGTCACCAGGAATTCGTCTACCTCGTAAAAAGTCAGATCATAGCCGATGAACTCGACGAAATAGCGGAAAGACATCGCAATATTGTCTGACGTGGATTTCTGCTTGCTGCGGGTGAATTCTTTAAAATACTCCACAAAGTTACCGCTCCTGTCCCGGTCGGACTTAAAGCCGAATTTGCGGTTTTGGATGTCAAGCTGCCGCTGGGCGCGTATGTTTTCCACGAGCGCATTCGTTTCTGTATTATGCTGGCGTTCTAAACGGTTCGCCGGTTTTTGATAGGTGAATAATTCTAAAAACTCAAAGCGCTGCGGCTTTCCGTTCTTTGGATTTTTCAATGGCGGCGCATAATCAAGCAAAATAGATTGCCTGCCGTCCTTAAGCGGGCGCCTTCTTATAGTCACTTTTGGCATTAGTCTATAATAGGATTAAAGATTTGGTCCAGGGCTTTTTTATGCACATAGGTGTACCACCCGGATTGGAATTTTTTTATGTTATTTCTTTTGATCAATTCATACAGCGCCTTTTCCGAAATACTGAATTTCGCCTGGGCTTCCGCCATATGGTAACAATCATCGATGTTGGCCTCTTTTTCAGGACCCGGAACAATCTCCGGCAATTTAAACAGGTTATCTATATCTTGGCGGTAGATAACTGTTTTTCTTTTTGCAAGATTAGCTGACCTGATCCTGCCGGAGTTAACCATCGCGTAAACTATCCGTTCCGAAACGCCCAATAGTTTTGCAGCTAACTTAACGCTTAAAAACTCACGGGATGATAAATCGTGCTGGTGATGGTTGACCATTTTTTCAATCAATTGTTCAACCGGTGCTATCTTTTCCGCCCTTGTTTTCTGCTTAGAATGTCGCTTATTGCACAACTTGCTGCAATACCGCGTTACCGTCGTCTTAGCCTGGAATATATTCCCGCAACACTCGCAGATCCTGTTTACTGTTAAATTTGAACTCATTTATAAAAACCCTTTCGTCCACCGACTGCAACAAATGATTTCTTCCGTATAAAGTACTGTTTATAAGCACCTTAACTAATACCGGCGAAATTACCGGGGACTTAACCACAGATGAAAACGCCGGTTGTCAAGTCCCCGCCTTCAAATGGATTTAAGCAGCATTAAGGGTATTTTAGTGTCGTTAAGTGTAAATAAGCGACGTCATTTCCCTTAAAATTCCCTTACCTTAAAAAATCATTTTAGAGTTACAGAATAGTAACAAATTTAAGAAAAACAGGGCGAATTTTCGCTAATTTATGACGACTGGGAAAGTCATAAGTTACTAACAATGAGCATTTTATTAGTTGTTGAAAGGCGTTGTTGGGCGTTATTTGAGGGGTCTATTTCCCGATACAAAACTTACTAAATATATGTTCCAGCAGGTCATCCGTAGTAACAGCACCGGTAATTTCACCAAGATAATGCAGGGCTTGTTTAATGTCCATCGCTAAAAAATCAGAGGTTACCGTATCAATGCCACTTAATACCCTGATCAACGCTTCTTCCGTTTTTTGCAATGCCTCCAGGTGGCGGATATTGGTTACCAGCGTTTCATCACCGGTTAGTTTATCTTTAATGGCAGCATCGTATATTTTATGTTTAAGCTCGTCTATATGGCGCTTTTCCTTTGCCGATATGATGATGGCCTGCCTTGTATGAGGCAATGATAACAATTGTTCTTCGGTTAATAAGTCGGCTTTATTGGCTACTACCAACATATTTATACCTGGCTTTTGCAAAGTTTCCAGATCGTGGTTTAATTCCTCTATGGTAATTTCGTTAGCATCGAACAAATAAACAAGCACTGCCGACTGGCCTATTTTTTCCATAGTACGCTGTACCCCTATCTGCTCAATGGCGTCGGTAGCTTCGCGTAAGCCGGCGGTATCTATCAGCCTGAAATTGATGCCATTTATATTCAGTACTTCTTCGATGGTATCGCGGGTGGTACCGGGGATATGGCTCACTATGGCGCGTTCTTCGTTTAATAAGGCATTCAGCAGGGTTGATTTACCTGCGTTTGGCCTGCCAGCTATAACCGTATTTACCCCTTGTTTAATGGCGTTCCCCAACTCAAACGACCGGATGAGATTGCCTATCACCCCATTGATCTCCCATATCAGTTTTTTTAGCTGGTCGCGGTTAGCAAACTCAACATCTTCTTCGGCGAAATCCAGTTCCAATTCAATTAATGATGCAAATTGCACCAACTGATCGCGTAATGATTGCAACTGGCTGCTAAAGCCGCCCCTGAGCTGTTGTAAGGCTACCTGCTGAGATGCTTTTGAATTAGAAGCTATAAGGTCGGCAACTGCTTCTGCCTGCGATAGGTCTAACTGTCCGTTTAAAAAAGCCCTTAAAGTAAACTCGCCGGCCTTTGCCGAACGGGCGCCGTTTTTTATAAGCAGTTTTATAATTGACTCGATAATATAAGCCGAACCATGGCAGGAAATTTCTACCACGTTTTCACGGGTATAGGAACGGGGAGCGATAAACAAGGATACCAAAACCTCATCCAAAACAATATCACCGTCGATAATATTGCCTAAATGTATGGTATGCGATGCCTGTTTGGTTAAGTCTTTCCCCTTAAAAACAGTGTTGGCAATAGTAATAGCCTCGGGTCCCGAAAGGCGGATGATACCTATGGCGCCGGTCCCGTTTGGGGTGGCGAGGGCTACTATTGTTTCTGTGTGTAAATTTGTCATTGTCTGAACCGTTGATTTTTTTGATTTTGGGATTCCGTCGATACAATCAACGTCATCAAAATAATCAGTAAAATCAGCGGTCAAAATTACTGTAAAATATTAACTTGTATCCCGGAAAACTATCATGACCAAACCCACTCCATTTGATTTTGTGTTTGATTACCTGCCGACCGGAATAATGGTTAAAAAAATGTTCGGCATGCATTACATCTATTTGGGCAAAAAAATCATGTTAATACTTCGCAGGAGCGATAAGCAACCCGAATGGAACGGTGTTTGGGTGGCTACAAGCAAAGAGCACCATCAAAGTTTAAAAAGCAACGTCCCTGAGCTTGGCCCCTTCATTATGGATGGCGACGACCGGCACAGCAACTGGCTATTATTGCAGAATGATACGGAAGATTTTGAAGGTGCGGCTATAAAAGTTTGCGAATTGATTGCACATGGGGATGCGAGGATAGGAAAGGTGACGGGTGGCTTATAGTCCATGGACCATAGTCAATAGCTGAATGATTTTTACTATGGACTATCGACCATAGACTATGGACTAAAGTTTTTACATTCGTGCCAATTATGGTAACTTTTTTTGAAGCTTCGCTTGATACTATTTCTGTGCATCACGTTGGCAATCCGTCGATAAATGAAATGTACTCTTTATCTGATGGTCCGCTTGAATTGGCGGATGAAATAATCCCTAACCTGCTGATGCAATACTTTTTGAAACCTTTTGAAAAAGTAAACGAGGTTTATCATCTTACCCACAGCAGCGGCGACCTTAATCTTAATGAGATCCATCATTTTGTAAGCAGGATTTTTGAACAAAAAGAAAAATTTCATGAAGCATCCGAGTTGATTGCTAAATTTCTATATAAAGTAACCGCACACCCCAATATTAAAGGCGGCGAGCTATATGTGGTTTATTTTAACAAGGTGCAAATCGAGGGCAACCTGTTGGATGCTGTCGGCATATTTAAATCGGAAAATAAAGAAACCTATTTAAAAGTTTACCCTGACAAAGGCGGTTTCCAGGTGGATTATGAAGAAAATGCCATAAATATCAACAAGCTTGATAAGGGTGTTTTGATCTTCGACATTGAAAAAGAGAATGGCTATAAGGTTGTGGTTATCGATAAAAACAATAATGGCCAGGATGCCGCTGTTTACTGGAAAGACAACTTTTTACAGTTAAAAATCCGCAACGACAGCTTTAACCAAACCAGCAATACATTAGGCATCTACAAAAACTTTGTAACCCAAAAACTGGATGACGAGTTTGAAATGAGCAAAGCCGATAAAATAGATCTGCTAAACCGCTCCATGAAGTACTTTAAGGAAAAGGATACTTTTGACATGGACGAGTTTACCGGCGAAGTAATTGGTAACCCAAAAGCCATTGAGTCATTCAAAACCTTTAAAAGCCAGTACGAGCAGGAATTTGACAGCCCCATTGCTGATACTTTCGAAATATCAGGCAGTGCTGTAAAAAAGCAAGGCAGGGTTTATAAAAGCGTATTAAAGCTGGATAAGAATTTCCATATCTACATCCATGGCGACAAAGAACTGATTGAAAAAGGCTTTGATGATGATAAGCACATGAATTATTATAAGGTTTATTTTAAGGAGGAAGCGTGATTGGTTTTAGGTTGATTAAGTTGATCGGTGAGTAGTTTTGTCAAAACCAAAACTGGGAATAATTTGGAATGCTTAATTGACATTGGAAGAATATTATCCTATTTTTATAACTGGAAAACCTGCTCTTACCTTTTTACTCTACCATTGAGCATGATTTTTATAAAATATTAACGTTATTAAGTCTATTTTAGACCTGTGGTTAATATTAAATTGATAATATGCTAACTAAACCTGAGACCAATCTATGGAATTCCAATCAATAGAAGAAATTAAGGAGTACTTTGGAATTACGGCGGAAGACGAAAGCGAAATCAGAAAAGAGCTTAAAATTCAAATTTCAAAAGTACATTCGGATAAGACAGGTGGCTCTTACAAAAGTAAAAAGCAGCAAAAAGATCATGATGATTTAAGCAGTGCTTTAAATTTTATTGATAAGATGAATGGTCAAATTGTGCTTTCAAAAAAAGATTGGGATTTGGTTGTAAGAAAAATAGATGATTTAGTATTAGTCAAAATAAATGATCCTGTGGTTAATGAAATTGAATATACTAAAAGGCTTGATGAATCAATAAATTCAAGTATTGTAATATTTCAAAAGCAACATTATTTTGTAAAAATATCTTCGACAATATTAGCGGGTCTATTAACGATAATATGGACATTCCCTTCTATTGTTGAAAAGCATAAAATCCTTAAACACCTTGTAGATTTTGATAGCTCTATCTTAACTTATGTCTGGTTAGCCGTGATTATAATTACTTGCATTGCATGGATTTTCACGAAAAATAGTGAAAGAAAAGATGAATTGATAAAAAAGAGATATATTCTCGATTCGACCCAAAATTCCATTTTTAAATTATTTATTGCTTGGATTAATGTAGCTAATTTAAGGGCTATAGATTATGACCATAAAAGTCACACTCATATCACATATTTTACGAAAGATGACCTAATGCGTTTCATCTTTAATTTCTATGAAGAATTTTCGTGGAAGTTTGCAACCGAACTTCCACAAGTTGATCTTAATAATGAGGTCAGTAAAACATATAAAGATGACGAGAGACTTCCTTCTCCAAAAAGAAACCGCAGTGTTATTAGCCTTTTTTTCAATAGGCCAGGCGAAATCGATATGGATTTAGCTCAAAAAATTTCCGACATTATAATCGAAAAACTTCTAAATAAAAAAATGATCATTATCAGCGATAAGAAAACATTTAGTGAAACTTATAGGTATGATTTTAAATATATTTAACGAAATTCGATTAGAACATAACAACTTGTGTCCTCAACTCAAAGAGCAAAATCATATTTAAGATTTAATATCAGCCACGCCAAATCCTCTTGTCCTTAAGGTTAGCTCAATTGCTGTTTGCGAATCGGCTTGTTTAGAGTTATGAGTTTGAGGCGAATTCTGTATTTATTCAAATTCAAATTTCCCGGGGTTTCTTTTGGTATGAAAAATTGAAGTAACAAATACAGAATTAAGATTTTCATCAAACCAATAAACCAAAACAAAAGGAAATTTTTTCAAGTGTATAAAACGATGGTCGGCGTTGTATCTTACTGCATAAAGTTCAGGGTGCAAGTTTAAATGGTTTAACGCATCTTTGATTTCTTTTCTAAATCGCAAGGAGAGGCCTTTTTGTTGCTTTTCATACCATTCACAAGCATCGGTAAGTTCTAACTCCGCTCGTTTAAGCAGTTTAATTGTAGGCACGGTTCAGGTCTTCTTCTATTTCAGTCCAATCGCGGGCTGTGGTTTTCCCATTTAAAAAATCTTGTTTTGTTTTAATAAAACCTTTAATATCTTCCTCGGAGAAAATATATTCCTCATCCGTATCAACCGAATAAGACAGGCCAAACCGATCCAAAATTTCCTGCAAAACAGGAAGGTCTTTTTCGTTTTGTATGTTTACCGTAAGCGTTGTCATATTCAAATTTACTAAAGATTAATTCAATATGCAATCAGAGTTTTCTCTAAATCTTATGAATATGCGGACCACGGGAACTTATAGTTTTGAAGGTTTATGTAGTTTCAACTGCCGAAGCCGGCACAGCAACCTTTTTAGTGAAAATAACTGTAATACGTTTACACAGGGTTTCACCCGATGTAAACGTATTAATTCTTATTTAAATACAACAGTGTTCGAGTTAAACCGCCGTACCCTCATCAAGCGGGGGTGCAAATAAAGGCGCTTTCTTCTTCACACAAGCAGCAACGATCAAATTAAGTACAGCGTAAAAAATCAAAGCATATGCGAATGCTTTAAGTTCGTTTACTATAGTAGGTTGTAAAGTAGCTTCAAACTCGCCATCGCGAAATTGTTTGGTAGCATCGTCAATCTTTGATTGGTCTTCCCCGAATTTCTCCAACATAGCGCTCGTCTTATCTATCATTGCACTGCTTACTTTAGCAGGCATTCCAGGATCAATAAATTTGAAAAGTATAAAATTATAAGCTGTAGATAATAAAACAGCAATAACCATTATAATCATAAGGCTTTTGAAAGCTTCACCAAATGACCAATATCCACCAATTTTTTTCCTAATATCCAGCGCCAGCACTACCAGTAAAACAATCACCAAAACAAGTGTGAATATACTCACCCACCAGTTAGTATACTGAAATAAAGGGTCGACCATCCGGAAAACGACAGCCAGTACTATTGATACAACACCTATAAGCAACCCATATTGTATGGATAGCTTATTAACATCGGGAGTTTGAGCTTGATTAGCCATAGAACGATAAGATTTAATTTAATTGTGAATAATTTCAATAAAATTAAACAATAATATGTATTCCTATCAAATTCCCCGATAAAAGTTTCTTAACACTAAACCCTTTGGTAGTAGTGATATGTTTATTGCTTTATTTTAGAAGCTGATATGTACTCTGCATTTCTGAACAATGAGGCAAAAATGAGAGCGAAGAGAAATATAAATAATGTGGAAAAGACAACCTCTGATATTATACTACCGGGGGTCATTACATTCGTTTGCGAGGCAAGGTCCTTTTTCATTTCTCCTATATTTTTGTCGATAGTTTTTTGATCGTAGCCCTTTTGTTTCAAATTTACTGTTTTAGCGCTTATAGCAGCATTTTGTATTTTTTCTATACCATTAGGTTCAATGTATCTATCAAATATTATATCTTTTCCTACAAACTGTATTAAAAAAGCTATAAAAAGCATTACAAATATCCCGGTTGTAGCTTGCTTAAACGTCCACAAGCCGCCAATCTGTTTTCGGCCGGTGTAACAAAGAAACAAGGTAAGAAGCAACGGTATAACCAAACGGAAGATAATTGGTGCAGCTATGAACAATACCGGAGATTGGGTACCCGATGTAATAAAATAATACGAAGCTATTGTGAACGTTAAATACAAAACACCCAAAATGCCCCCGTACTTAAGGAAAGTTATTTTTATCCTTTTATCAATATCCATAATTGTTTTGGTTTAGCTAAAGCTGATAAGTATTTGTAATACAGCCATATCAAATTCTTTATCTATAGCTTTATCAGCAATGGCGTTTTTTTCGTCGACTGAAGGATTAATATTTTGAAAAAAACACATCACCGGGTAAAATAGTTCTTTTAGCTCCGAATCTTCCGGCAGTTTTTCGGCTACCTTACTGATCTCGGCCACGGGACTCTCCAATAATATTTGGTGAGCTATAACAGGTTCGTATATCCGGTACTCATCCTGGAACTCGTCTTCATCAACCAGTAAAAATTCTTTTAAATAGTCTTCCAACTCAGGCTCGATATCTTCATCTTCACATTCATTAAGATAAAGCAACACATTTAAAAGTTCCGTGCCGCGGTCAAGTGTTTCTTCTTCAATAGCTTCCCATTCGGGCGAATCGAGATAATCTTCTTCCAGTTTTTTAACATCGGCACTAAAAAAGTTGACTAACAGCAGGTCGAAAAATACTTCGCGCAAAGCTTCCAGTTGCGGGTGGTCATTAAAAACCTCATCCATCAGGTCAACTTTGACTAAAAAGTCATGGTCTGATGCAAAAACATCTTCAAAAACCCTGGTAAGTGATGCCGCGTTAAAGCTGCTATATTTCGAAAAAGCCTCCAATCCGGCTTCAATGGCTGTTTCTATTTTGGGATCGATCATTGTTTGCGTTATTATGTTAATATCTGAAATGCGTTTTGAGAGTCAAGAAAAATAACACCATACCTTTTATCTTGGTTCCTGGCTCTTGGTTCTTGATTCTCTTCAGTAGCGTTATTTATAAATCTGGTTATTGTTAATAGTTAACAATACTTTTCCTTTTAGGTTCTGGCCAATAAAAGGCGAATTGTAAGATTTCGACCTGTTATTTTTGCTGGTGTATTCCCAATCAACCTTAGTATCAAAAAGCACAAGGTTGGCTGGTTCTCCTTCAGCTATAGCGGGGATATCAACGTTTAATATTTCGCGGGGGCCTATGGCAAGTTTTTGTACGATAAGGTTAATATCCAATCCGGCTTTTAGCGCCAGCGACAACGCGGTTTGCAGGCCGATAATACCATATTCAGCTACCTCAAACTCCACATTTTTAAATTCAACTTCGTGCGGCGTATGCTGCGAAACGATAGCATCAATAGTGCCATCGATAAGGCCATTGATCAGCGCATCAACGTCATCCTGAGTACGCAGCGGCGGTTTTACTTTATAAAGACTATCGAACCCGATCAGCGCCTCATCGGTAAGCACCAGGTGATGTGCCGCTACATCGCAGGTTACTTCAAGGCCTTTGCGTTTGGCCTCACGTATCAACTCCACAGACCGGGTAGTTGAAATAGTACTGAAATGTATTTTGGAGCCGGTATATTCAGCCAGGTAAAGGTCGCGGGCTATCATAAGCTCTTCCGCTAATGATGGTATCCCTTTCATCCCCAATAAAGTACTAATCTCGCCTTCGTTCACTTTTGCCTTCCCTGCTATCGCGGTATCTTCGGGGTACGAGAATACAAGGGCGTCAAAACCCTGTGCATACAGCAGTGCCCTTTCCATTAACCCTGCATCCTGCACTGGCTTGTCGCCATCGGTAAAAGCCTTGGCGCCGCTCAGGTACATATCATACATCTCGGCCAGGTCCTTGCCTTCGCGCTTGTGCGAAATGGCGCCTAAAGGATAAACATCCACCAAATTCTTTTTAGCACGATTGGTTAAATATTCAATTTCGGCCTTTGAGTGTACCGGCGGGATGGTATTGGGCATCAAAACTATACCGGTAAACCCACCCGCAGCAGCCGCTTTGGTACCTGTATACAGGTCTTCTTTTGTTTCAAGGCCTAATTCCCCGATATTACAATTAAGGTCGAAAAAACCGGGGGATATGTATTTGCCTTCTGCTTCAATAATCTCTGCATCAGCTTCAATTTCGGCGGCTATATTCATGATATGGCCTTTTTCAATTAAAATGTCGGCAATTTTTTGATCAAAGGGTGAGTTAGGGTCAATTATTGTTGCAGATTTGATTAGCAAATTCATTTATGCTGCTGGGTTAGTTTCTTCTTTGAGTCTTAAGACTTCTGACTTTCCATAACCGGCTGACGGTCAGTTTTAAAGTACCTGATAACCATAATTTCTGCTGCCAGGAAAATCAATGCCAAAATTATACAAAGTTTCCATAATTGCAGGCCGAAATTTGTTTCTGTTACCGCATTCTTTAATGAACCTTTTCCACCCTCCAAAACCGAGGCAGCCTGCGGCACCAATTTGGCCAGTTCGGCGTTGCTAAAATAGCTAAGGTCTGATTCGCTTCGGTTATCGTTAAAGGCAAGTACAGCTACAGTACTGTCCTGCATCTTCAAATCGTATATCCCGGTTTGTTGTAGCTGGTCGGCCATATAAAGCAGTGTACTTCCCTCCTGCTGTTTAACCTCGGGAATGATACTTTGACCGGGCTTAATAAGCTTCAGCAATTGTTTTTCGTTAGTTTGTACCGGCGGCACTTCGATGGTCTCATCGCGCCCCAGCGTATAAAACAGTGGCTGGTCGTGCCCGCTTAACAAGGCTATCCTAAACATAACCGGAACAAACAGTGCATGGCGCGGCAGGTTGCTGAAATCTTCGTTTAATGCAACGGCGGATACATATACCTTTCCTTTGCCGCTGTTGTATCCTGCCCAAAATGTTTGCCGTCCGGGTAATATCATTAAATTTTCGGCCCCGCCGGTTGCACTTAACTGGTAATATTTTTTAACCGCAGGCAGGTCGGGGTTTTGCGGGAAATTTTCGAAAATATTTTTAAACACCTGGTTTTGCAGGTTGATGCCTGCTACTTTGGTGTCTTCCGTCATTAATTTTTGAGGATAGGCAGCATTCAGCGATGATAATAACGATTGGTAGCTCGTTAAATCAGCATCAGCGGCTGGGAAAACAAGCAGCGTACCGCCTTTATTAACATATGTTTTTAACTGCTGCGCCAGCCCGGTTGATATGGCATTCAGATCACTCAAAACAATAAGCGGATAGGTATTTAACGATGCATAATCAACATTACCGGCAGGTACCCGCTTTGCCCCGAAAAAAAGATCGGCTGCAAAAACAGCTTTTAAATAAGCATTCGGTATGCCATCATCAACCAATAAAACAGGCATTTGCTGCCTTACATTGAAAGAAAAGTAAAACTGGTTATCAAATGTCACAGGGTTATCTTGCAATGATATTTCGGCACGTTGCCAGCCAGGCTGCAAACCTGAAAATATGAGTGTATCATATTGCACCGAGCGCGCCTTTACGGTATAGCTGCCTAATGCTTTCTGCGCGCCGTTAATTAATAGCTTTAAGGGTATCTTTTCTGCCGTTTCGCCTGCGTAATTATGCAGCCGTACAACTAACTTTTCGCCTTCGCCCGGCCTGTGAATGGCGCTTAACAGGGCAACTGAATCAACCGCCACGTTCGGCAACGAACTTGCTTTTAGTTGCACCAGGTTGATATTTAAACCGGTATCTGCTTTTACAGACTGGTTGCTCCCCATATTTTTCTGAAAATCGGATATCACATACAGCGCCCTCGGCCCTGCCTTGTGCATTTCAAGCAGGCTTTGCTGCCGGTCAATAATCTGTTGCAAACTCCGGCTTTGCGGGCTTATTTTCACCGCAGCAACAGCATCATTAAATTCATCGCGGCTTAAAAAACGCTGGTGCTTACCCTCAAAATCCTGTGTAAGCAATTGGAAACTGTCGTTTATGCTATAGGCCGATGCAATTTCTTTAGCGCGCTGTTTTGCTTCATCCAATAAGGAACCTTCCCGGTTAAGGGTTTCCATGGAATATGAGTTATCAACAAATATGCTCACTGCCTGCTGTTTGCCTGCATTTACAGCATTTTGGCCTGGTATATAGGGCTTGGCAAAAGCCAGCACCAAAAATGTAAGCGCTAATAAACGAGCGGCCAGTATCAGGCGTTCTTTTAAATTGCGGCGGGATGACTGCTGCTCCTGTATCTCTTTCAAAAACTGCACATTGCTGAAATATACCTTCTGATACCTGCGGAAATTAAATAAATGGATAAGTACAGGTATGGCGAGGGAAAGCAGCGCGAAAAGAAAAGCAGGATATAAAAAATGCATTTATGATGTGCAGATTAATGTGCGAATATGCAGATGTGCAAATGTGCAAATTTTTGTTTGAACAGTAGATAAACGCATTTAAAAGATTTTTATGATTTTGAGCGGGAAAATGTTGGCAAGGCTTCACCATAGCGATGGGTTTCAAACCCATCGCTATACCGGGATCGAAAATGCTATTTCAGGCTATTTAAAGCCGCTCAAACAGGTAAAAGGGTTTACACAGGGTTTACACTTTTCAGGATTTAAAAAGTTATATATTTGATAATCAACTATTTAATAAAATTATGGGTTTACACTAAAACGGCGCAGTCACCTAGCCCGGCATCATAGCTTCGTAATATTTTATCTCCTGTTTTATTGCCTTTATCACTTTGCCTAATATTGCATTTCAATAACCCTGCAAATGCCATCATCTAACCATAAAAACATTTTCGCCATATCCGGCAGCCTGCGTACAGGCTCATCAAACCATGCTATCCTTCGTTTTTTAGCTAAGATGGCGCCGGCAGATGTTAGTTTGACCATCTACGACGGCCTGGCCACCATCCCACCATTTGATCCCGGAAATGATCAGGAACCAGCCCCTGATGCCGTTTCAAAGTTCCGCAATTTAATTGACCAGGCTGATGCAGTGATTATTTGTACGCCTGAATATGCCTATGGCGTTCCCGGCCAGCTGAAAAATGCCTTGGACTGGACGGTTTCAAGCGGTTCGTTGGATAATAAACTCATGGCCTTAATTACTGCCTCAACCGGCGGCGAAAATGCCCATGCTGCCCTGCTGCTGATTTTAGGCGCCCTATCGGCGAATTTATCAAAAGAAGCCACCTTGCTGATACCTTTTATCAGGGCAAAAATGGACACAGAAGGAAATATAATTGATACAGATACGAGAGAAAAATTACAAGCGATATTTAGTGCGTTGTTAAATGAGCTTGAAATGTAAATTATTTTGCCTTTTTAAAATGCGCTTTCACAACCTGCTTTGTGGTAATCTTACCTATTTGGCTTATCGTACTAACAAAGACGTTCGAATCTATAATTATATCTTTTTTGGCAGCATCCTTATAATTGGTTTCTATTATCTCGTATTTTGTAACCACGTCATTGTCTAAATAGGAATAACAGGCTTTATCGTGCCTGGTTAACGAATCGTCGATATTAACGTAGTTACCCTGGTTCCCATTTTCCAGGTTAAGGCCATCAACGGGTTTATTGTTTTTATCCAGGACAATCAATATTAATGAACTGTAGTCGTTGCCAATAATTTCAATTATTACAGGTTGAAATTCAGCAATTTTATTTTGCTTTGAAATAAAATAAGCCAGCATGTAGCCCTTAACGTAAGTCTCATCCATACGCATTTCTTTGGCAACAAAAGGTGCAATCAATTGGATCCTTTGGCTTTCAGTGAGTTCAACAAACGCTGTTTTGTAAGTTGTGTCAGTATATATTTTACCATTACTCAGCTTTGCTGTAAATTTTATATCCTTAGTGTTCCTGGTGTTTTTATAAATAAAATTCTTATCAGCCAGGAAAGATGTATCCGCATTAACCATGCTGTCTTGCTTTGATAAAATGTGTGCATTGCCCTTCTTTTTATCTGAGCAACCAATTACTGACAAAATAGCTGTCAAGAGCGAAAAATACAGGTTGAGAGCTTTTTTCATTTCAATTGTGATACGCTGTTAAACTAAACAGGAAAGTTAATATTCAAAAGTACCTAATTAAATCGTTCTGCCAATTTGACAACCTTACCTACTTTGGAACGCCCATTGATACACGTTGTTATCACTAAACATTTAACCCTACAAGATAAATAGTATATGCAAGAGAAAGGCACGATTTCGATCCACACCGAAAACATTTTCCCCATTATTAAGAAATTTTTATACTCAGACCACGAGATATTTTTACGTGAGCTGGTATCAAATGCTGTTGATGCAACACAAAAAATAAAACGCCTGGCACTATCGGGGCAGTATAACGGCGACCTTGGCGACCTGCGGGTGGAGGTTGCTTTTGATGAAGAGAAAAAAACCATCACCGTGTCCGACAATGGTTTGGGTATGACCGCTGATGAGATAAAAAAATACATTAACCAAATTGCTTTTTCGGGCGCAGCAGAGTTTGTTGAAAAATTTAAAGACTCAAAAGATGCCAATGAGATCATCGGCCGTTTTGGCCTGGGCTTTTATTCGGCGTTTATGGTGGCTGATAATGTTGAGATACAAACATTATCGTACCAGGAAGGCGCTGAACCTGCCCACTGGATATGCGATGGCAGTACCGAATTTGAGATAAATGAAGGTAATTTAGCTGAACGCGGAACTGAAATAACACTGCATATCAATGCTGATGGCGAAGAATTTTTAAGCAAGCACCGTATCCAGGAGATACTTGATAAGTATTGCAAATTTTTGCCTGTGCCTATTAAATTCGGCACAACCACGCAGGAAGAGGAAGATGGCGTTGATGAAGAAGGCAAACCAAAATATAAATCGGTTGAAACTGATAATATCATCAATGATACTAACCCGATTTGGACAAAGGCCCCTGCCGACCTGAAAGATGAGGATTACCTTAACTTTTATAAGCAACTGTACCCTTTTTCGGAAGATCCGCTATTCTGGATCCATTTAAATGTGGATTATCCGTTTAACCTCACCGGTGTTTTATATTTCCCAAAACTGAAAAACGATTTCGAGGTGCAGCGCAATAAGATAAAGCTTTATTCGCGCCAGGTATTTATTACTGACGAGGTAAAAGATATTGTGCCGGAGTTTTTAATGTTGCTGCATGGCGTGATTGATTCACCGGACATTCCATTGAATGTTTCCCGCAGCTTTTTGCAGGCTGACAGCAATGTGAAAAAGATAAACAGCTACATCACCAAAAAAGTAGCTGATAAATTGGCAGACCTATTTAAAAATGACCGCAAGGCCTACGAAGAAAAATGGACAGACATTGGCCTGTTCGTAAAATACGGTATGGTGAGCGAAGACAAATTTTATGATAAGGCGAAAGATTTTGTGTTGCTTACCAATACCAAAAAAGAGAATTACACTTTAGAAGAATACAAAGATAAAGTAGCCCCTGAGCAAACCGATAAAGACGGCCAGTTGGTTTACATTTATACCAACGACCCTGCAAAACAGGATGCCTTTATACAATCCGCAAATAAAAAAGGGTATGATATTTTGCTGATGAACTCCCCTATCGACAATCATTTTATCGGGCATATTGAGCATAAGCTTGAAAAAACATCGTTTAAACGTGTAGACGCTGACGTTGCCGATAAGCTGATTAAAAAAAGAGGATGCCCCTGCGCACGTACTTACTGAAGAACAAACTACTAAAGTAAAAGCCATTTTTGATAAGGCTATTAACAAACCTGCCTATAAAGCCGAAGTTGAAAGCTTAAGCCCCGATGAGTCACCTGTAACAGTAACAATGGATGAGTTTATGCGCCGTATGAAAGAAATGGCGGCCATGGGCGGCGGCATGGGCTTTTATGGCAGCATGCCCGATAATTATAAGGTGATCATCAATGGCAACCATAAGCTGATCAGCCGTATTGTAAATGAAGAAAACGAAGAAGTGCAGGCCGAACTTTCGAAACAAGCGTTTGATCTTGCCCTATTATCGCAAGGCTTATTGACCGGTGCCGAGCTTACCGAATTTGTTAACCGCAGTGTGAATTTGATTTAAGTTGGTAAAGTAGTTGATTGGGTTAGATTAGGTTGATTAAGTTAGATGTTTTTTAACTTAATCAACCATTCACCCAATCAACTTAATCAACTAATTTTCATAACTTAGTATAATTAATGAACCTGTTTTGTCGTTAAAATGATATAAAGCATTAGTTATGAAAGAATTGACATTAGTTTTGGCATTTGTGTTCCTTGTTGGCGGTATAACTATCAGTCAGGCTCAAAGCACAAAAAAAGAAAAACAAGCGGCCAAGGTAGCTGCAGTTAAAAAAATGATCGATGATGGAAACTATGTTTTCGAGGCGAATATTGCCTATCCTGAACGGGGCGGCAGCCGGCAGCTCACTTCAGAATACGATTTAAAAGTTGTTAAAGACTCAGTAACTGCTTTCCTGCCCTATTTCGGCCAGGCTTATATGGCCCCTAATCCCGGCGAAACAGAAGGCGGTATAAAATTTACCAGCACCAACTTTAATTATACCACAAAACAAAGAAAAAACGGCAACTGGGAAATTTCTATCAAACCAAAAGATAAAAACGTGCTTGATTGGCGTGATGTTCAGCAATTGAGGTTGGATGTTTCCGAAGACGGTTACGCCAACCTACAAGTGATCAGCACCAGCCGCGACCCCATTTCATTCAGCGGCTATCTCAAAGAAAAAAATTAAAGATAGTTGAATGTCAACAAGAAGAATAGCTTTAAACGGCTTTAATAACCATCTATCAATCCGGCATTATCTTTTAAAGCTACCCCTGATAGTTTTCGTTTGAAAGCTTCTGTCAGGAGGTAAAATATTTTACCGGCCGCAGGTTTATATCTTAACCCCTGCGGCCGTATGTTTGATACGCAGTTTCGCGATTCATCTGTTAAGCTTTGTCGCGGGTTATAAGTTAAATAGGCACCCATGCTATCTGCGGAACTTAAACCTGGGCGTTCACCGATCAGCAGTATCGAAAACCTTGCACTTAAACACTGGCCAATATCATCGCCCACCGCCACCCTGCCCTGCTCAACAAGGCATATGGGAGCAAGCGTTAATTTTGATGCTGTTAGCATCGGTATCAGAATCTTTAATAAACTGATCGCATTTTCGTTAACGGCGGCTGCAGAAAGTCCATCGGCTATAATAATTACGACATCAGCGCCTGCGTTGTAATCCTTTAATTGTTCTTCCGATTCCTCATCTAATTGCCGCCCGAGATCTGGTCGCTTTAAATATTTGTGCCGGGTTGCTACCTTGCTTTGCAAAAGTAAAACCGGCAGATCAAAAACTTTAAGGCTCTCCAATAATCCTTCAATATCAAGTAATGAATACACAGCATCCCGGGCATGGGCGTGTGCCAGCTTAAATTCAAGCGATTGTTTTATGGGAATGCTGTTGCCGACACGTCCGATAGCGATGCGGGCATCAGTAAACTGACGTAAAGGCGCTAAAGGGTTGAACTCTATCTCATCTTTTTTCATTTCACTATCGCGGTTAGTAGTTTGTGCGATGGGTTAACCGTTAAAATATTCCCGCTTTCATCTACAATTCCTTGTTTTATCAACCATCGTTCAAATTCAGGCGCGGGCCTCAATCCTAAAACTTTTCGTAAATATAGGGCGTCATGAAACGAGGTAGATTGGTAATTCAGCATTATATCATCAGAGCCTGGTATGCCCATTATAAAATTGCAGCCGGCCACACCTATTAAAGTAAGGAGGTTGTCCATATCGTCCTGGTCGGCTTCGGCATGGTTGGTGTAGCAAACATCAACGCCCATGGGCAAGCCAAGCAACTTGCCGCAAAAATGATCTTCGAGCGCGGCACGGATAATTTGCTTGCCATCATATAAATATTCAGGCCCGATAAAACCTACAACTGTATTGACCAGCAGCGGCTTATACTTTCTGGCAATAGCATAAGCCCTTGTTTCACAGGTTTGCTGGTCAACGCCATGATTTGCATTTGCGGAAAGTGCGCTGCCTTGCCCGGTTTCAAAATACATTACATTATTGCCTATAGTGCCCCGGTTTAATGACAATGTTGCCTGGTATGCTTCATCAAGCAGCGCCAGGTTTATGCCAAAACTGGTATTCGTTTTTTCGGTACCGCCAATGGATTGAAAACATAGATCGACGGGCGCACCTTTATTGATAAGCTCGAGCGTGCTGGTAATATGGCTTAAAACACATGATTGTGAAGGGATATCAAATTGCTGGCGCACATTGTCTATTAATTCCAGTAAGTTTTGCACTACAGCTGGGCTATCGGTAGCCGGGTTAATACCAATAACTGCGTCTCCGCTGCCATACAACAAACCATCTATCATACTGGCTGCAATACCTTTAAGGTCATCTGTAGGATGGTTAGGCTGCAACCGTGTCGAAAAATGGCCTTTTAACCCAATGGTGTTACGAAACTTTGTAACAACTTCACATTTTTTTGCTACCGCTATCAAATCCTGGTTGCGCATTAGTTTTGATACGGCAGCGGCCATTTCGGGGGTGATGCCGACTTCGATTTTTTTTAGAGTTGCCGTATCCGTTTCATCGCTTAATAGCCAGTCGCGAAATTCGCCAACGGTTAAACTGCTTATTAAAGCAAATGCATTAACATCATGACTGTCAATAATCAATCGGGTAACCTCATCTTGCT
>JABDCF010000067.1 GCA_013288235.1 Bacteroidota bacterium
GTAGGTTCAACAGCATTGGCCCGTGACCATGAATTTGAAATTTCAACCGCAGCTTTTGGCGGCGATTTTCACTATGATAACATACGGGCGACCATACTTACACAATTTGGCACCCGCGCAACGGTAGTACCCCGTAACGATTTAAGTGTTTTGCGGGGACAATATGACCTGACGACTGCCTATCGTTATTTGAGCGAAGCCAATGCAGGTTATCATTTTGATGTATTGAATGGTATTAACGTTGATGCTGGTATATTTATGTCCTATATTGGTTTGTTTTCTTATTATAATGCTGAGAACTGGGCATACCAGCCATCTTTTACCTCAGATAACACACCTTGGTTTTTTACTGGGTTACGTATACAGATCTTCGTATCCGATAAATTAAAGATCGAGCCTTGGCTGATCAATGGCTGGCAGTCATATGGAATGTTCAACAGTCAGCCGGGCATTGGCGGGCAAATCTTATGGCGCCCTTATGAATGGCTGGAGGCTTTAACGAATACTTACTATGGAGCTGATACTCAGGATGACCCTGGAAGAAAAAGGTTTCACTCTGATAACAGTGTAGAGGTAAGATATTACAAAAGCAAAGATAAAAACGCCTTTATTAACAGCATGGCATTTTCAGTAACCGGCGACATTGGTTTTGAAAAGGGCGATGGCGTTAATGGTTTTACTGCATCTCCAATTTATGGGCCTGCCCAGTATTTTGCCAGCGGCATGGCTTATAACAGGGTAGTGTTTGACAAAGGCCATTTAGGCTGGACCTTTGGTGGTGGCGTGATCAACAATCCCGGACGCTACCTGGTACTTGCCCCAACCGGTGCTGCGAGCCCGATACCTGCTGTTAACAATATTACAACACCTACAACAGGGATAGGGTCTGATCCTTTTCCGGAGGGCCCTGGCCTTCAGTTTCATGGATATGATTATTCAACGACCTTTGATATAATGCCAAATGATTACCTGACTTTTAGGTTAGAAGTTGTTCACCGTCATGCAAGTGTGCCTTATTTTGCAGGTCCGGGTGGCGTTACCTCACCCGATGGTTATTCTGATACCCCATATGGACCAGGTACTGCATATCCAAACTGGAAACCAGATTTAGTTAATTCTGAAACCAGGTTTATCGCGGCATTATTGGTTCGTTTTTAATAGGTTGTAATTAAGTAGTTAATTAAAATAACACTTGCTTTTGTAAACAACATAATAACGATTAATAAATTTTAACTGTAGGGGGCGTTAAGCCCCTTACGGTTTATTAGAATGCCTGGTAAGCGATTTATAAACTACCTGATTATTATACTTTTATATATCCTATCTTTTATGATTGATTATATCGCTGCAGGTGCAGAGACTAAGTTTTTTGACGAAGTTTGCCGTCACTTTGAAAAAGCAGCACAATTTACCAACTTCAGCCCGGGTCTGTTGCGGCAAATCCGCCAGTGTAATAGCGTTTACCGGTTTAGTTTCCCGGTAAAGGGTGAAAATGATGTGGAAGTGATTGACGCCTGGCGCGTTGAACATTCGCATCACCAGTCACCAACTAAAGGCGGCATCCGCTATAGCGATATGGTAAACGAGGACGAGGTGATGGCATTAGCAGCCTTGATGACCTATAAGTGCGCAATCGTGAATGTGCCTTTCGGAGGGGCCAAAGGCGGCATTAAAATTAATCCTGGAAATTACACGCCGCAGCAACTTGAAAAAATAACGCGCCGTTATACAGTAGAGCTTGTAAAAAAGAATTTTATCGGGCCAAGTATTGACGTGCCTGCCCCGGATTATGGCTCGGGCGAACGCGAAATGAGCTGGATTGCCGATACTTACGCGACTATGAACCCCGGGCAATTAGATGCCATGGCCTGTGTTACCGGTAAACCGCTTGCCCTGCAGGGCATTGCAGGCCGCAGGGAAGCAACCGGCAGGGGGGTAGCCATTGCTGTGCGCGAATGTGTGAGCATACGTGAAGATATGCAGAAAATTGGTTTAATGCCCGGCATAACCGGTAAAACAGTAATAGTACAGGGCCTCGGTAACGTTGGGTACTATTCGGCAAAATTTTTAGCCGAATTTGGAGCCGTTATAGTTGGTTTATGCGAACAGGAAGGCGCTATTTATAACAGAAATGGCCTGGATGTTGAGGCTGTGCTGCGGCACCGTAAAGAAACCGGTTCTATTCTCGGCTATCCAGGTTCGAAAGAGGACTTTAAAGATTCGGCCGAAGGGTTGGAGCAGCCCTGCGATATACTGGTACCTGCTGCTTTAGAAAACCAACTGACAATTAATAATGTTTTTAATATCCAGGCTAAAATAATTGCTGAAGGTGCTAATGGTCCAACCACACCCGACGCCGAAGCCATGTTTTATGAAAGGGGCGGTATAATCATTCCGGACATTTATGCCAATGCCGGTGGTGTTACCGTATCATATTTTGAGTGGCTTAAAAACTTGTCGCATGTAACCTTTGGTCGCATGAGCCGTCGTTTTGAAGAAAATTCGAGCTTAAATTTAGTGAATACGGTAGAAGGAATTACAGGTGTGTCATTAACGCCCTATCAGCGGGCTGCTATTATTAAAGGCGCGTCTGAATTAGAGTTAGTTAATTCTGCACTTGAAGATACGATGGTAGACGCCTTCCACGATATTCGGCGAATATATTTGCAGAATGAATCTATCGATACCTTGCGTACCGCCGCATTTGTAAAAGCTATCAACCAAATTGGGGTATCCTACTTAAACATGGGCATTTTCCCGTGAAAATATACGATGTAAGATTATCATTTTGATAAATACCCTATCAAATTGAGTGAAAATTGCAAAATATACTGTTGTTCGGAAAAGTAAAACTATTAAAATTAAGCTGATTTAAGGGATTTTATCAGATGTGGCTGCTTTGGCATGTGAATAGCATAAGGGCAAACGGAGTGTCGGCAGTTATTTAATGATAAAAAGTTAAAATTAATTGCGCCGCTAACTCGCCCTTCATTGTTTGGGTAGAGAGGTTTAATCGGGAAGCCGGGTTTTGCCGCCCGGCTTTTATTGGGACGAAATAGCCAAAATGAATATTTTAATAAGTAAGTAATGGCAAAATATTTAAGATAAGCGCGGATTGTTTTTTTATAATTAATTATTGTTTGTTAATTATAATTTGGTTTGATTGAGATTCGCGTGGATAAATGGGGGCTAACGCCCCCTTTTATTACATGAATAGATTGGGTTAAGTTGGATTAATGAGCGGGTAAAAAGATAGCCAAATCGTAACTTAGTCAACTAATTCCAATTTCCCGATAGCTATCGTGATTCAACCTTAAACTAAAAAAATGAACGAGGAAAATAAAGAACAATCCGTTGAGCACTTCCTCGACCTGATAAAGAGGTCGAGGCGGGGTAAGTTTAAGATATACATCGGCATGAGTGCCGGTGTGGGTAAAACTTACCGTATGCTAAAGGAAGCGCGTACCCTGTTGCGTAACGGCATCGACATAAAAATTGGTTACGTTGAAACCCATCAACGTAAAGAAACAGAGGCTTTGGTAGAGGGTTTGCCTATCATTCCGCGCCGTAAACTGTTTTACAAAGGCAAAGAGCTGGAAGAGATGGACCTTAACGCTATCATCAACCTTCGGCCCGAAGTAGTGGTGGTTGATGAACTTGCCCATACAAATATTGAGGGTAGCAAGAACGAGAAACGCTGGCAGGATGTAATGGATATTTTGAACGCCGGCATAAATGTGATCAGCGCTATTAATATCCAGCATATAGAAAGCCTTAACGAAGAAGTTGAAAAAATTACGGGAGCAGCAATTAATGAACGCATACCGGATAAGGTTTTACAGATGGCCGATGAAGTGGTGAACATTGACCTAACTGCCGACGAACTGGTTGAACGTTTAAAAGCCGGGAAAATTTACGATGAAAAAAAGATACAACAGGCGCTGAATAACTTCTTCCAGATAGAAAGGATATTGCAATTACGGGAGTTGGCACTGCGGGAAGTTGCACACCAGCTGGAGCGTAAAATAGATATCGAGGTACCCAAAACTATTAAACTGCGGCCCGAATTGTTTTTAGCATGCATAAGTACCAACGAAGAATCGGCAAAGATAATTATCCGGAAAACGGCCAGGCTGGCATCCTACTACCGGTCAAAATGGTTTATGCTGTACGTACAAACCTCTAACGAAAGCAGTGATAAAATAAACCTGGCATCGCAAAGGCACCTCATAAATAATATGAAATTGGCCACCCAACTGGGCGCCGAAGTTTTGAAAGTGAAAAGTAATAATATTGCCAAAACCATTTGGGAAACGGCAGAGAAATACGACATCACTACTATCTGCCTCGGCAAACCCCATTTTAAATTTTACCAGTTAGTGATGAAAACTGCTGTATTTACCCAGTTGCTTAACAAAATGTCACAAACACATATTGACCTTGTAATACTATCATAATGACTATTAAAAAGAAACTTCGTGTTGGAATCGGTTTTTTATTCTTGCTGGCAATTATTTGCTGCGGTTTATCTATTTATTATGTGAATCGGCTTTCTGCGGATGAGAAAAATATCTTAAAGGATAATTACGAGTCGGTACAATATTCAAAAAACATTTGTGTGGCTATTGATGCCAATCGGGGGGCGCTTAACAGTCAGCAAATTAAGGTAGTAGATGAAAACATTACAGCGGAAGAGCATGACGTCACTGAGCCAGGGGAAGGGCAGCTTGCCGACTCGTTAAGATCGAAATTTGAAACGCTTAAAAGGATAGGGGGCAACAACCCGGACATCGTCGAATTACACCTGGCAATAAGGAAACTGTCATACGGTATTATGCAATTGAACATGACAGCAATTGAACGCAAATACGCGTCGGCAACAAATGCGGCAAATAGCGCTACTTTGATTATGGCCTTTGTTGGTTCATTCTTGTTCCTGGTAGCGTTTAGCTTTGTTGTTAATTTCCCGGGCTACATAGCAAACCCAATTAAGGAGTTAACGGAACGCATAAAAGAAGTATCAAAACGCAACTACCAGCAGCAGCTTAATTTTAAATCAAATGATGAGTTTGGAGAGCTTGGGCAGGCATTTAATACGATGACTAAAAAGCTTGATGAATATGAACATAGCAACCTGGCGAGCATATTATTTGAAAAAAAGCGTATTGAAACCATCATTAACTCCATGCACGATGCCATTATCGGGCTGGATGAGAAATCGTTCATCATTTTTGCTAACGAAGTTGCAAGTACCCTGATCGGCCTGCCTGAGCAAAGCCTGACTGGTAAATACGCCCCGGATATTGCCCTTGAAAATGACTTGTTACGAAACTTGTTGGTGAATGATCAGCATAAAATGAAAATATATGCAGATAATCGCGAAAGTTATTATACCAAAGAGGTGTTAGCTGTAACCAGTAAGGATAAGATTATTGGCAAGGTAATTATCCTTAAGAATATCACCGAATTTCAGCAGCTGGATGAAGCGAAAACCAATTTTATAGCAACTATATCGCATGAGTTAAAAACGCCCATATCATCAATAAAAATGAGCCTTAAATTGTTGGAAGATAAGCGTATTGGCGCGATGAATACTGAGCAGCAGCAATTACTTAAAAACATTGATGAAGATGCCGCCAGGTTGTTGCAAATAACAGGCGAGTTATTGGATATGGCGCAGGTGGAAACAGGAAAGCTACAGCTTAATTTTGGTAGCACACATCCAAAAAATATTGTTGATTACGCTGTAAAAGCGTTAAAAACAACTGCCGAACAAAAACAGGTGACCATAAAAGTACAATGCGATGAAACCCTTCCTGATGTACATGCCGATCTTGATAAAACTACCTGGGTGCTCATCAATCTTTTATCCAACGCTGTTAAGTATAGCCGCGAAAAATCTACAGTAGACCTGGTTGTTAAGGTATATAAAGCTGATGAGATAGAATTTTCTGTACAAGACCATGGTCGTGGGATTGACCAAAGGTATTTATCCAGGATATTTGACAGGTATTTTAAAGTGCCTGGCTCTACAGGCGAACAAACCGGTACAGGCTTGGGCCTTGCTATAGCAAAAGATTTTATTGAGGCCCAGGCCGGCAAAATAGGCGTTGAAAGCGAAATGGGCGAGGGGAGCAGGTTTTACTTTACTTTGAAAAGGATAGGGAATTAGGGAGAGGGGTGAAAGGTAAAAGGTGAAAGGTAAAAGGTGAAAGTTGAAAGGTAAAAGGTGTACTATCTTTCGCCGCAAGGAACAAATGATGCAATTGGTAATTTACGCAATCCCCACCCTAAATTTAGTAACACCTTTTCGAGGGTGCTGCGTTTATGCAATTCGTCAATGAAGATACTTAAAGCTTCTTCAAAACCTTCTTTTGCATCTTCTTCATCTTTGCCAAAAGAGGATAACTCTAATGCAGGGCAATAGGAAACAATATAATCGCTATCTTTTATTAACTGTACTTCTACAGAGGCCTCCACCGTAGTTACACCGTCTGTTTCAATGTAGTTATTCATGTTTATTTTGATGTTATTACAAATATAAACAAATTATAATTTCTACCTTGAGTTTAATTTATCAACCTGATCATCCCATGGCCACAACCCAAACCACAACCCCCATAGCCGGGCGTTTACTATCCCTCGATTTCCTTCGTGGGTTTATTATGGTATTGCTGGCCATTGAATCAACCGGGTTGTATGATTATTTAAACGAACATACCCAGGGCCAACCAATTCATCATTTTACCAACCAGTTTACACACCACCCATGGCATGGGCTTCATTTTTGGGACCTGGTACAGCCGGCGTTTATGTTTATGGCCGGCGTTGCAATGGCATTTTCATTAAATAAGCAATGGGCCAATGGCGTAACCTGGGGACAATCATTTAAAAAAACCTTAAAACGCTGCGGCTGGCTATTCTTTTGGGGCGTGCTGGATTATGCCGTGCGGCCTAAAGGCTTATCGTTTGAGCTTTGGGATGTACTTACGCAATTATCATTTACCACATTAGTAGCGTTTCTTATTTTCAGGTGGAGTAATGCTGCGCAGATTGGGGTATGTATAGGCCTGCTGTTATTGACAGAAATATTATACCGTTTTACCAATGTGCCCGGCTTTAACCTGCCATTTACCGACCAGCATAATTTCGGCAACTATATCGATACTATATTGATGAACAAAATTAACAAGGGCGGTTGGGTGGCCATAAATTGCATCCCGACGGCGGTACATACCATTGCCGGGGCTTTGGTGGGCAAGCTATTGCTGAGCGATAAGGGCAAGTTGAAGTATTTGCTGATTTGGGCGCTGATATGCCTGGTGGTTGGTTATGAAATGGACAGGTTTGGCATAACCCCCATTATTAAAAGAATAGCCACTACATCATTTACTATTGTTTCCCTCGGTTGGTGCCTGGTGTTTTTGTCAGTTTCTTATTGGTGGATCGATGCGAAAAATCATCGGAAACGCTTGCAATTTTTTACCATTGTTGGCATGAATTCTCTTTTTATATACTTATTTTTTGAAATAGTTGGAGACAGGTGGTTTACCGGCTATATCACCTTTATTTCAAACGGCGTTTTAAGCTGGTTTAACGCAGGCGATTTGTTGAAGGTTTTTGTTGCCTCAGCTTGCGTTTTTGGATTGGAATGGCTGATGTGCTACTTTTTGTACAGGAAAAAGATATTTTTTAAGTTGTGACCTGAACATATGGAGGTTTTGGTTGTTAGGATTTGAGCAAATTTAATTTTCTTTTAATTAACATTTCTTATTATTGTCACCTTCTACACATCAACTTTATGAAAAAACTACTACCAGTATTTATACTTATACTATTATGCAGCTGGGCCAATGCCAATGCACAAACGCAAGGCGACAGCACTATAAAACACTCACCCCTAAAAACTTTAAACGATCAACAGTATGATGCACTAATATCCGGAAAGGATATTGATGGCATGTCCTTGGCTGCCGAATTAAACCATTATCCGCTGCCTGATAAAGTAATAAAATTAAAAAGAGAAGTAAATTTAAGCCCCATACAGGTTACAAAGATCAGCGCCTTAGCTAAAGAGCTTCAGCGCAAAAAATTAGAGATGGGATTGATCATTATCAATAACGAAAAAACAATAGACAGCCTTTTTCGCACCAACAGACTTGATAACGGGACGCTGATATTTTTTGCTAACCGTTACGGGCTATACCAGGGCGAGCTCAGGAATGCTATTTTACAGGCTTGTTTGGCTACCAAATATTTGCTATCCCAGCAACAAGTCAATAAGTTTGAGGCTTTACAAAAAGGTAATTAGGGAAATGCCATTTGAAATAGTTAATTTAGCGCCCCCTAACAAGGAAGGTTTATGAAGATAACTTTTGACTTTGAAAAACCCCTGGCCGAGTTGCAGCTGCAGATCGATAAGGTAAAACAGGTTGAAGATAAGAACAAGCTCGATATGTCGGCAACGGTTACAGAGCTTGAAAATAAATTAGAGGCTGCCAAGCACGAAATATATGGTAATCTTACCGGCTGGCAAAAAGTACAGATAGCCCGGCATCCCGAGCGCCCGTATACCCTGCAATATATTGAGTTGATGTGCGATGATTTTATCGAGTTTCATGGCGACCGCACCGTAGGCGATGATAAGGCGATAGTGGGTGGCTTCGGCACTATAAACGGCCAAACTGCCATGTTTATTGGCCATCAAAAAGGGAAAAACACGAAAGAGCGGCAATATCGTAATTTCGGAATGCCCAACCCCGAAGGCTACCGCAAGGCGCTACGGCTGATGAAACTGGCCGAAAAGTTCAATAAACCTGTCATCACCCTGATAGATACACCAGGGGCATTCCCCGGCCTTGAAGCCGAAGAGCGTGGACAAGGCGAAGCAATCGCGCGGAATTTGCTCGAAATGTCGGTGCTTAAAGTGCCGGTAATTTGCGTTATTATAGGTGAAGGTGCATCGGGCGGTGCATTGGGAATTGCTATTGGTGACAAGGTAATGATGCTGGAGCATTCGTGGTATTCTGTAATATCTCCCGAAAATTGTTCAACCATACTTTTTAAAACCTGGGAATTTAAGGAAAGAGCAGCAGAAATGCTAAAACTTACCTCGGCAGATATGCTAAAAAATAAGCTGATAGATGGCGTTATAAAAGAGCCCCTCGGCGGCGCCCACCAGGATCCCGTAGCTATGGCTGCCACGCTAAAAAAGCAATTGCTAAAAGATATCAAAGTATTAAAAGAGCGCAATGTTGATGAATTGGTTACTGAAAGGATCAATAAATTCTGCGCAATGGGTGTGGTGATTGAGGATTAAAACAAACTTATATAACTAAAAAAGCGGCATGGGCCGCTTTTTTAGTTATATGCTTTTTTGTGAACTTTTAATTGCCGGTATGGTAAAAAAATTGATCGCTCACAATTTTTCCGTCCTTTACCTCATATACACACAGCTCATTCATCACATTCCTGCCATGTTCTTTATAGGTTGCGTCCACTTTCATGGTGCAGGCAAAAAAATCGTCGCCAACAATAGGGTCCGAAATAAAAGCGTTATGCAGTTCCTCAACTGAATTGATCCAATGGTTCGTAGCATCTAAAACGGCCTGTTTACCAACTTTTTCATTCATAGGCGAACCTTTGGGTTCACGGCTCACTACGTCATCATCATACAATTCGTTAATAGCTTCCACATTTTTCCCTTCGCGGCATAACAGTACAAGCCTGTTTGCAACTTCCTGCGCATTCATTGTTTCAACCTGGGTACTCATAACTTTAAATTAAATGTTAATTAAAATGGTTAATTAATAAGAAAACAATATGAATGATTAATGGTTTTTACCTGGTTGATTAAATTTTTGTTAAAAAATGAATAAGCAGGCGTATACAACGGCCAGCTGCATATTGTTTTTATACTTTTTAAAAAAACCTTTTAAGTTCAAAAAAAACGTCCTATATTTGCATTCCTTTTCGGAGAGGCTAACAATCCTGAGGAGATTGCCTGATAGTATAATGGTAGTACGACGGTTTTTGGTACCGTTTGTCTAGGTTCGAATCCTGGTCGGGCAACAAATTAATTTCGGATTTACGATTTACGATTTTAGATTTTATTTAAAATTGTTATCTGGATCCGAATATTTTTTTAAGCAGGTCACGGATGATATAATTTTAGACCATACTCAATCTGAAATCGTAATTCGTAAATCGTAAATAAAAAATGCCTTTACAATTCAACCCGATTAAATTATTTGCAGGCTCCGGCACTACGGTACTGGCGGCAAATATTGCTGCACACTATGGGCAGGAACTGGGCGATGTTGTGCTTTCGAAGTTCAGCGATGGTGAATTTCAGCCGCATTTTAACGATTCTGTTCGTGGCTGCGATGTTTTTTTGATTCAAAGCACCAATCCGCCTACTGATAACCTGATGGAATTGCTGATGATGACTGATGCCGCCCGCCGTGCATCTGCACATTATGTAACCGCGGTTATTCCTTATTTTGGTTTAGCACGGCAAGACAGGAAAGATAAACCACGTGTCGCCATCGGCGCAAAACTGGTGGCCAATATTTTGGTTGCGGCCGGCATTAACCGTATTATGACAATGGATTTGCATGCAGCGCAAATACAAGGATTTTTTGATATCCCTGTTGATCACCTTGATGCTTCCATAATTTTTGTTCCATATATTAAGAGCCTTGGCCTTGGTAATTTAACCATTGCTTCGCCGGATATGGGCGGTTCGTACAGGGCCCGTTCTTTTGCCAAATATTTTAATGCCGAGGTGGTGATCTGCGATAAACGCCGCAAACGTGCCAACGAAATCGAGTCGATGACGCTAATAGGAGATGTTACCGACCAGGATATTGTGCTGATAGATGACATATGCGATACAGCCGGTACATTGGCAAAAGCAGCCGGGCTAATTATGGAACGTGGTGCACGTAGTGTACGCGCGGTTTGTACGCACCCGGTATTATCAGGCAAAGCTTACGAAACGCTTGAAAACTCGGTTCTAACAGAGCTTATAGTTACCGATACCATACCGCTTAAATACCAAAGCAGCAAAATAAGGGTACTAAGTACAGCCGATCTGTTTGCGAAAGCAATAATGAACGTAAACGAACACGGCTCGATAAGCCAGTTGTTTAAAGTGGAATAGTTCATAGCTGATGGCTGATAGTTCATGGCAGATTTTACCATGTGCTAAAAACCTCAGCTACGAATAGGAAAATAAAAATAAAAGTGGTTTTGAAGTTCAACTATGAACTATGAGCCATGAACTATGAACTAATAAAAAAACAAACAAATGAAATCAATTGCTATTAGCGGTTCTCCAAGAGAGAACGTAGGGAAAAGAGACGCTAAAGAACTGCGTTACCAGGCATTAGTGCCGGCAGTACTTTACGGTGGGCCAACCCAAACCCACTTTTCAGTGTCCGCAAGTGATTTGAAAGCCGTAGTTTATACGCCGGTTGTTCATTTCATCGACTTAGACATTGCAGGTACAAAATCAAAGGCTATCATTAAAGACCTTCAGTTCCACCCGTTAACTGAACAGATCATCCATGTTGACTTTTTATTGTTAGATGATAAAAAACCTATTACCATCGAGATCCCTGTTAAATTAACCGGAACTTCTCCTGGTGTTAAAACTGGTGGTAAACTGGTTCAAAAACTAAGGAAATTACGCATCAAAGCATTACCAAAAGATCATTTGGATGCTATTGAAGTGCCTATTGACACTTTAGAAGTTGGTAAATCAGTAAAAGTAGGCGACCTTAAAGTTGACAAACTTATTATTACAAATGCAAAAGAAGATACTATTGTATCAGTAACAACTTCACGTGCATTACGCCAGGCTGAGCAGGAAGCTGCTGCAGGCGGTAAAAAATAACACGATTTCACTGATTTAATCAGGATTTCACAGATTAACAGCGATGAGTTTAAACTTATCGCTGTTTTTGTTTTTAAATAATATCTTCGCATTTTAATATATCCAAAGTTCAATGATCCGGTCATTAAAGTGGCTATGGACTATGGACTATGGACTATGGACTTGAAATGAAATATCTCATCGTTGGTTTAGGAAACATTGGGCCCGAATATGCTGATACCCGGCATAATATCGGTTTTATGATTTTAAATGAGTTTGCGAAGCAGGAGGGAGTTAAATTTTATAACGAACGCCTTGCCTATTATACCGAAGTAAATTACAAAGCCCGCACCCTGTACCTTATCAAACCAACAACTTACATGAACCTGAGTGGCAAAGCTGTTAGCCATTGGATGTCAACTTTAAAGATACCTGCTGAGAATGTACTGGTACTGGTGGATGACATTGCACTCCCTTTCGGTACCTTGCGCTTAAAGCCTAAGGGCGGCGCAGCAGGGCATAACGGTTTAAAACATATCGAGGCCACACTTGGCCATAATGAATATGCACGGCTGCGTTTTGGCGTTAGCGATAATTTTCCCAAAGGTCGCCAGGTTGATTATGTACTGGATGGCTTTGATAAAGATGAACTTGCTGAATTGCCTGCGCTAATTGAGCGCTCTATTGAGATGGTGAAGAGCTTTGTTACTATTGGTACGGAATTGACTATGACGCGGTTTAATAAATAATGGGTCCCGGTTTATTTGAGCTCAGAATATCATTAATTCGTAGCTGTTTTATCAAGGAAGTTTTCAATCATTGGAATAACAAACCTCGCCTCATTTGCATTAGATTTCAGCGTTGTTATTTCCTCTATATACTCACCATGTACCCCCGGGATCACCGCTAATTCGGAATTTGCGATCTGCCTGTGCATTTCGATAGCGTGCTCGGGTTTTATAACGTCCTGGTCGCCAATGATGATCAACGCCGGTGCGTTAATAGACTTAATTTGTTCGTCTGGTATGTCCTTAAAATTCACCATTCTTGCAGCGTCCTTGTCCTGCATTGTTTGTAGCCCTTTAGGATTGGGTGAAACTTTTAGGTAAGCTTCTTTTAGTTGTCCAGGCATATTTGCCAATGTTGCATGTTTCATAAAGTCCCAAAATTGTTCAGGAACGCCATTACGTTTGCAAAGTGCAGAACCGAGGACGATCTTATCAACAATTGCAGGGTGACGAATGGCGATCTGCACAGTTGTTGTTCCCCCATTACTAAAACCAAAGAAAGCTGCTTTGGAAATGTTTAGATTTTTAAGAAGGGCAGCAACATCATCTGCATCTTGTTCAAAAGATTCGGGCGCATCTCTGTCACCCGTGCGCCCGTGTGCCTGTAAGTCCATGGCAATAACTTTATACTTTTGAGCAAGTATTGGAATTACTCTTCCAAATGTGGTTTCAATAGTAGACCCTCCGCCGTGTATCAAAACCAATGGCTTGCCTTGTCCATGAATTTCATAATACATTTTAATTCCATTCACTTCCGAATAGCCTTTTTCAGAGATCAAAGTATTACCTGTATCCGTTTTAATTTGAGTACAGTCTTTTACCGATAGGTTTACGTTTTTAAACGATGATAATAGCAATAGTGCTAAAACAGCATATATGATTGCCCTTTTCATTGTATCAGTTGGTTAGTTTTTATCGAGCATTGTTTGCATATTGTTGAACATTTGCAGCCAGCTGGGATATGCACCTGTTTTTATAGCTAATTCTTCGGAAACCGTTTGTCGTAATTGCATCTTTGTTTTTCCGTTTTCTTCGGCAAATGTTACGGTAACCAACGTACTCCCTGGCCAATCGGGATCCATCCCAATTTCAACCGGGTTTATTGGATTGCCGTTTTCATCGGCGTTCGTCATGGTAAAAACAATTTTTGTGTAAGGCCTAACCTCCTTATATTCTCCTGTGGCCCAACAGTCTCCAAATTGAGGATTAGAAATACATGAGTGGAATTGTCCGCCTGTTTCAACAGTGATTTTTTTGAAGTGAACGGTGCAGCCATCCGGAGCATACCATTTTACTAATTTTTCGGGATCAGCCCACGCATTAAAAACCTTTTCAACACTTGCGTTGAAGATTTGTTCTATAAACACTTCCTTATGATTGATGCGATTTTCCATTTTATTATTTTTTTTATTTATTCATTTTAGTTCGTTTTTACTTCGAAGAAGTATCCTCGAGGAATTGCTCCAATTTCTGAAACCGCTGGTTCCACAATTTTCGCGATTCCGCTACCCAGTCATTAACCTCATCTAATGCGGCAAGCTGAACTTCGCAAACCTGCTCACGTCCCTTCGGGGTAACAGAGACCATACCACATTCATTAAGTACTTTAATGTGCTTGGCAATCGCCTGCCTGCTAATGCCAAAATCTTCTATAATACCAGCGAGGTTTTGCGGGCCCCGCGACAGCTTTTGGATGATCATCCTTCTTGTTGGGTCTGCTATCGCTTGAAAAACATCTCTTCTTTCTATCATAATACAACCATATGGTTGCCAAATGTAAATACAACCATTTGGTTGTTCAAAATTTTTTTGAACTTTTTTTATTTTTTATCTATAGATAAGAAATTTTTCTTATTTTATTTGGTTGATTATTAATTTGTTATAATAAAGCATAGCAAATTTATTTGGAATATAAGAAACTATTCTTATGTTTGATTATGGAAAAGTCAAAAAGTAAAAACAACATCCCTTCCGAGCCTACCAAATCAGAATTGGAGATATTGCAGGTGTTGTGGGAGTTTGGCCCCTCGACAGCCCGTTTTGTAAATGATAACCTGAACCGCGAAAAACGCCAGGTGATCTATATGTCCACCCTTAAGCTGATGCAGATAATGGTGGAGAAGGGCCTGTTGAAAAAAGACGGCAGCCAGATGACGCATATTTACGAGGCTGCTGTTGAAGAAAACAAAACGAAAGGCCTGCTGCTGGACCGTGTGGTTGATAACCTGTTTAAAGGCTCGGCAAGCAGCCTGATGATGCAACTGCTTGGCGATAAGAAACTTTCCTACGAGGAAATGGAAGAATTTAAGGAACTGATTAAGAAACTTGACAAATAGTAAGGCTATGCAAAATTCATTTTGGTCGCCCTTTGTAAGCGATGCCACCATAAAGGCCATCTACTGGACGCTGATCCACTCGTTGTGGATAGGTCTCATCATCGCACTGTTTTGCGGTATAGTTATTGCCGCTACGCGCAAGTCGGCGGCGGCGCTGCGTTACCGGCTGTTGTGCAGCCTGCTGGTTTTGTTTGTCTTTTCAATAAGCTTTACCTACGCCATCGAGGCCCGCTTAAACAAACTACCATCGATGCCATCTCCTCCTCCGGTAGTTGTCATGATCGGCGCCAATGCTTCGGTCACTCAACAAGTCGGCTTGGTATTAAATCGAAGCATTGTGGACTACACAAGGGGTTTTCTCAACCAAAATGCAAATATTATCTTCATGGTCTGGTTGCTGTTCTTCACTTTCAAAAGCCTGAAAATGATAAGCGGCCTGCTGCACATACAACGTATCCGTAATTATAAAACACAAACTGTTTCCGAAGAACTTAAACATAGGATTGAGCTTTTTGCCAGCCAGATCGGCATCAGGCGGGTAGTCCGCCTGGTGCAGTCTGAACTGGTAAAGGTGCCTGTTGCTGTGGGCTGGCTTAAACCAATGATCTTACTGCCCGTGGGTATCGCATTCCAGCTTACCCCCGAACAACTCGACGGTATTTTATGGCATGAATTAGCACATATCCGCCGTCGCGATTACCTGGTGAACATTTTGCAGGGTATAGTTGAAACGGTGTTCTTCTTTAACCCAGGCTTACTTTGGCTTTCATCCCTTATACGCGCCGAACGTGAAGCCTGCTGCGACGACATGGTTTTAAGCCGCATGAACCGCAAGGCCAATTACCTGGAGGCGCTGCTTTCCTTCGGCTATGGCGAATTTAAGCAAGCCAGTTTTGCTATGAGCCTCGGCTCGGGCAACCAGTTGCGTGAGCGGTTAAAACGGATGATCAACCGGGAAAACAAGCGGCTGGGGGTGGTTGAAAAAGTCGTTCTGGTAATCGGTATAGTCGTATTTTCAGCTTTTGCCGGGCTTACGAAAGCGAACAAAAAATTCGTCCGGCATTTAACCAATGCTGCGATTGAAAAAGCTGCTCCTGCCAGGAATAAAATGAGTCCGGCTGCTGGCGTTGTGTCCTTGCCTCAACATTCAAATATGGCGAAGCCGGCTACTGGTGCAGACAATAAAAAGGCTGATACATCGGCACATCTTTTTGACAGGCAATATGAGTGGAACCAGTCTGTGCCCGGTATCACCTACTATGTATCCGCGAAAGACGCAGCAGGCACGAAATACCGTTTCACCGTAACTAAGTTTAAACTGGTTGCCCTAACCGTCAATGGCAATGATGTTCAAAAGCGCAACCTATATAAGTATGCATACTTGCTCAAGCATGTTCCGCCGCCCCCTCCGCCACCACCGGCGCAGCAACCGCAACAACCGGCGCGGCCAGCCGCCCCTGGTGACAAAACGGACACCTTAAACAGGGCTATACATAAAACTTCGATTGAATTTATTCAAAAGCAAAGGAATAAACCGCAACCGCAAGAGCCGCAAAAACCACAACCGCCACAGGCGCCGCCAACACCGCCATCACTTGATAAAATGATAGCGGATGTAACTAACGATCTCATTAAGGAACATATTATAAAAGATAAAAGCAGCCTGCTAACAATTAAGCTCACTTATTCGGAATTGATTGTGAACGGGATGAAACAGCCGGATGAGATCCAAAAAAAGTTCGCTGCTAAATACTATCCGGGAAACGCCAGGCTTTCGAAAGATCCGAATTATGGATTGTGGTATAACGCCAAAACACACGGGGTGGCGCTGGGCACCTTTAATATCGATTTGGATGCCTTATAAAAGATTATGTAAAAAACGTAAATATAAAGAACCAAAATACCCGACAATATGAAAACCTCAATATTAAACCAATGGTTTTCCGGCGATGAGGCCAAAGCCATCTGCTGGACGCTGATCCACTCGCTTTGGATCGGGCTCATCATCGCACTGCTGTGCGGTATCGTTATTGCAGCTACGCGTAAGTCGGCAGCAGCGTTGCGTTACCGCTTATTATGTGGTTTGCTGCTATTGTTTGTGTGTGCGATAGGCGTTACATATTACCTTGAGGCAAGGACGGCGCCAGCATACAATGTGGTGGGGTATGCACAAAACATATTTGTAAAAGCCCCGGCTAATGTTGTTGCCAACCCGCTGGTCATCCCTCAAAATCAAACTTTCTTTGATAATGTACAGGCGTTTCTTAACCAGAATGCGAACGTCATCGTGCTGGTTTGGTTGCTGTTTTTTGTATTGAAAAGCCTTAAAATGGTTAGCGGCCTGCTGTACATCCAGCGTATCAGGCATTATAAAATCAGTGATGTTACCGAAGAACTTAAACATAAGATTGAGCTGTTTAGTAATCAGATCGGCGTCAGGCGGGTAGTCCGCCTGGTGCAGTCTGAACTCGTTAAAGTACCGGTTGCCGTCGGTTGGCTTAAGCCGATGATATTATTACCGGTGGGCATAGCATTTCAGCTTACACCTGAGCAATTGGACGGCATTTTATGGCACGAACTGGCGCATATCCGCCGCCGCGATTATTTAGTAAATATTTTGCAGGGGCTGGTTGAAACCGTGTTCTTTTTTAACCCGGGTTTGCTTTGGCTATCGTCGCTTATTCGCACCGAGCGGGAGGCCTGTTGTGATGATATGGTATTAAGCCGCATGAACCGCAAAGCCAATTACCTGGAGGCATTACTTTCCTTTGGTTACGGCGAGTTTAGCCAGGCCCGGTACGCCATGAGCATCGGCTCTGGCAATCAACTGCGCGACAGGTTGAAACGAATGATCAGCCAGGAGAACAAAAGGCTGAGCGTGGCTGAAAAATCGGTGCTGGCGGTGGGATTGGTTTTGCTATCTGCTTTCACCACAATATCGAAGGATAACCCGGTTATTAAGCATTTTACAGTCAAATACACCAACAAATCTGGCAAGGCCATCAGCAAATCTATGACTGTTTCAATGCACCTTTTGCCCGAAGGCCAGCGTGTGAATGACAGCAAACCGAACAGCCGTGCAAAAGATACTATTATTGTAACTGATACCGCCATCCGCTTTACCAGCGTGCTTTTTAAACACGGTGATGCTGACTGGGTCAATAATGATATCAGTGCAAAGGATGACAAGGGGAATATTTACCATTTTATCGTGGTCGACGGCAAGATAGCTTCGATGGAGTTAAACGGTGCAAAGATAGCGGAAAGCAAGCTGCCAGACTATGAATACACGCTGCAATTGATTGTAAGTGAGCTGATGGAAAAACGGCGTGTACGCGATGCAGACAACGCAGGATATAAAGCAAAATCCCCTGCCGCTAAGTTTAAAGACGGAAGCGCTGACAAATTCGCCAAACAAAAATTCATAGATGATCAGAAAGCCGGTGCAATAACATCAAAACAAAATGATGATCAAAGGTATATTGCCAGCGAACCGGAAGCCATGGCCATGAAAGTGCAGGCGATGCGGAAGCGCATGGAGGAAGATAGCATCAGTTATACGGAACAGCAACAAAGAGCTTATAACGTAATTGCTGACCTTGTGAAGGAAAAGGTGGTGCCTCGCGCAGCTTCAGTAAAATGGTTCGGTTTGAGCAATACCGAGCTTATTGTGAACGGGCAAAAGCAATCTGATGAGATGCAGCAACGGTATAAGGCCAAATATGGTATTTATGACGGAAACGGCCTTTACTATGGTCCGGTACAGATGCATGGGAAGGGGATATTTATTGATGCGACGGCAGCTAACGAAAGAATGCCGCGTTTGCCGCGGCAGCCTAAAGCCCCACACGGGCCTAATTACAAAGGCGCAATCAAGCCAAGATACACAGCAGATTCGATAGCGTGGGAGAATCAGCAGCTCATACGTCAACAACAACTTTTTGCAGCCGATCAAGCCGCGAAACGGCAAAAACTGATTCAGCAACAGCAGATTTTCTCAGCCGATCAAGCCAGTCAGCGCGAGCAAATCATCTCAAAACAACGTCTTTTATTAGCTGATCAGCAAAAACAGCTTGAAGGATTACAACGCAGGTGGATAACTAAAGCCGGTATTGACCTGCAACCTGTTATCGCCAGCGTTATTGCCGACCTGGTTAACGCAAATGTCATCAGCGATAAAAGCGACTTAATTAAATTCAACCTTACCAACTCGGCGTTGATGGTGAACGGCAAAAAACAACCCGAGGGGCTCCATGAGAAATTAAAAGCCAAATACCTGGAGCAACCAAACTATTCGATGAAATCCGGCATCGCCGACGATCCTAATTTTGGTTTGCACTTTAATGCACAAAGCGGCGCAAGGGGATTGGGCATTACTGAAGGGCCAGACAGCCCATGAGATAAATCAGCTTTTAAAATTATTTACACAGCTTTGAAAAAAAATACAAAGCCCTGCAACGAAATGCTTCGTAAACCTGTCTAATGTACAGCTGGTTAACGAAACGGGCAACGATTGTTTTTCACCACAATAAAATCCACAAAGTTGCGTTAGTCACCCACCAACCCATAACCATGAGACACACAATTTTACTTTCTTTATGCTTAGTTTTTTTCGCGCTCGTCGCCTCGGCCCAAAACGGATATTCCGTAAAGGGCACGGTAGCGGACAGTGTTGAAAAGGTAAAGCTGGGCACATCCGCCGTCATTATATTACAAGCAAAGGATTCGATACTGGTAAAATTCGGCTATGCCAAAGCCGATGGCACTTTTGGGCTTGATGGCCTGCGCAAAGGCAAATATATCCTGCTGGTGGCTTACCCGGATTATGCCGATTATGCAGAACAATTCAGCCTTGATTCAGCCAATACAGCGCATGATTTTGGTAATGTCGGCATGTCGCCGAAATCGCGCCTGCTACAGGAAGTAATTATTAAAGGGACTGCCTCGCAGATGAAAATTAAAGGTGATACCACCGAATTTAACGCAAAGGCTTTTGTTATTCAGCCAAATGCCAATGTTGAGGACTTACTGAAACAGTTGCCGGGCATAACAGTGGACAAGGATGGTAAAATTACTGCCGAGGGCCAAACCGTAACCAAAGTTTTGCTTGACGGCGAAGAGTTTTTTGGTGATGACCCAACGCTGGTGACCCGGAACATAAGGGCCGACATGGTGGATAAAATTCAGTTGTATGATAAAAAAAGCGATCAGGCGGCCTTTACCGGCGTGGATGATGGTAAAACTACGAAAACCATTAACGTGAAGTTGAAGGCGGACAAAAACACCGGCATTTTCGGCAAGTTCCAGGCCGGCAGCGGGCCGCAAGGTATTTACCAGGGGGAAGCATTATTTAACGCGTTTAAAGGCAAGGAAAAATTTTCTGTTTTCGGCACCATCGGCAACAACGGCAAGGTGGGCCTGGGCTTTGAGGATGAACAGAAATACGGCACAGGCGATCAGCTGGATTTTACCGACAATGGCATCAACATTAACACCCAAAGCAGCGATGACCTGGATGTTTTCGGCGGAATTTACAGCGGGCAGGGTTTTCCGCTGGCGCAAACCGCAGGTGTACACTATGGCACCAAATGGAATGATGATAAGCAGTCGGTAAACGCCAATTATAAGGTAGGCTTTATTAGTATTGACGGCTCAACCAATGTGCTTACCCAAAACAACCTCCCCGACAGTATTTTTAATAGCCGGTCAAACCAAAATTACCATAACACCATGTTCAGGCAAAAGCTGAGCGTTGTGTACGAGACAAAACTGGATACCAGCTCAAACCTTAAGATATCGATAGACGGGACGCTAAAACATATCATCACCGACAATAACTACACTTCGACCGATTCGTTGAACAATTCATTAGTAAACAGCGGCACGCGCCAGATGAACAATACGGTTGATCAGCGGGCATTTAACGGCAGCGCTTTTTATACCCATAAATTTCACAAACCCGGGCGTACGCTATCATTCCTGCTTAGTGAGTCGTATAGCCAGAGCCAGGCAAACGGATTCCTGAAATCAAATATTAATTTTTATAACACGCAGCAGCAGGTTGACAGCACACAAAATATCAATGAATCCAAAACCAATAACCTGCAAAGCAATTTGTTTAACACCAATCTTACCTATTCCGAACCGTTCAGTACGGAATGGACGCTAGTGCTTAATTATGGCATCGGCGTAAATCACGCCAGCGCCGACAGGGTTACGTCCAATCTCGCGCCAGGCGGTACTTTTGGCCAGACGATTGATAGTTTAAGCAGCAATTATACGTTTAACCAATTTTTGAACCACGCAGGCGCAATTCTGAGCTATAAGAAAGGAAAACTTACCTTCAATTTCGGTACCCGCGTAACCGACGACCAGTTTCACCAGCTGGATGATTTTACAGGTCATTTAAATGACCGCACTTTTATCGACTGGGCGCCGCAAGCCCGGTTCCAGTACCGCTTTTCGCCGCTAAAAAGTTTCACTTTCGAATATAACGGTACAACAACGCAACCTACATTGGAGCAATTACAGCCGGTGGCCTCTAACAGCGACCCGCTCAACGTAATAGTCGGTAATCCGGCGCTAACCCCGTCTTTTACCAACACGTTTAATATCAACTACCGCTCGTATAAAGTACTTACCGATCAGTTTTTTGGCGTCTACGGCAATTATTCATTTGTAGACAACCCTATTGTAAATCATATCAATTACAACACAGTGGGTCAAAGCGTTAGCCAGTATTTTAACCTGCCGGGCCACACAACTACTAATTTCAACGGCGGGTTTAATTTCGGAAGAAAAATCGCGGGCCTGGGCGGCATCAACGCGGGTATCGGCTTTAACGTTAACGGCAATACCTCTTATAATTATACTAACGATTCGCTTAACATGTCGAAAAATTATGTATTTAACCCGTCAATTAATCTTGGGATGTTTAAAATGAAAAAGGTCGAGCTTGGTCTGCAGGTCGGACCTACCTATACCATCAGCGAGTCATCCCTGCAACCAAACGTAAACAACAACGGTTGGGGCGCCCTGGCCAATATTAACGGCACAGTTTACCTGCCGGGGAAATTCCAGGTGGGCACGTACAGTAATTACCAGTACAATGCAGCTACCGAGTCGTTTCACCAGAACTTTAGCCAGTTTATTTTCAACCCTTTTATTATTAAAACATTCCTCAAGAATGATAATTTATCGGTCGAACTATGGGTTAACGATGTGTTTAATCAAAATTCCGGCTTTTCGCGTATTGCCCAGGCTAACCTCATTACGCAAACTACCAATAATACGCTAAAGCGATATTTTATGCTTACCATCAATTATGATTTTACCAAAATGGCTGCGGGGGTGTCTAAACAATAACATTATGAAAAAGAAGATCATACTATTTGCCGGTTTATTTGGCATGGCTGCAGGTCTCCGGGCACAGCGTGTACATTTCACCACATCGGGCACAATTGAGTTTGAGCGTAAAACCAATGTATGGGCCATGATTAAAAGGGAGATAAATAAAGACAATGAAGCTTTCCTGGTACCCGCATTGGATAACTACAAAAAAACGAGCCCGCAATTCAGGGTATTAAAGAGTACGCTCTCATTCAGCAGCAATAAAACGCTGTTTACGCCCATCGAAGCAGACCCACCGGCCAATAATTTGTTTTCGTTCTCGCCACTGATGACGCAGAACAACACTATATATTCCGACCTGACTGCCGGATTGACCATCGCTCAAAAGAAAATTTTTACCGATGCCTTCATGGTAAATGATAGCACCCGCAAAATAAAATGGAAGATCACTGATGAAACCCGCGATATTGCAGGCTACCGTTGTCGCAGGGCAAACGGCATTATGCTCGATTCCATATACGTAGTGGCCTTCTATACCACGCGAATACCGGTTCCGGGCGGCCCCGAGTCGTTCAACGGCTTGCCGGGCATGATCCTGGGCGTTGCATTGCCCCATGAAAACCTTACCTGGTTTGCCATCAAAGTAACTGATACTACCTTGCCTGAAAACACCATCGTTCCGCCTAAAAAGGGTAAAAAGAGTGACGATAAAAGCTTCAGGACAACCCTCCAAACGGCGTTGAAGGACCAGGGGCCAATAGCCGCAGATTTTGTGAGGCAATTTTTGTTTTAAATTAACTATCAACAAATCAACTGGTGAAAAGGCCTTTGGAAAATTCTCCGGGATGCATCTGCAAACCCGGGGTGGGTAGGTAAGCCATATTTGAAAGGGTTTATGCTATGATTGATAGCAGTTCGTAACCCATCTCAATAAAAACTAACTATTTAGTTAAATAATGTTAAATCCTTTCAATTTATGTAACGGATCGCTACCTTTCTATGTCTTTAAGCCAAATTTTCACTCCTGTTATTCCCATCATCATAAAAAAAATTTTAATGCTGGCATTTTGCTGCTATTTGTCAACCAGTTTAATGGCCCAAACAGCGCCGCAAACGTTAACAGTTAAGGGAATTGCTATTGATTCGGCAACTGATAAGCCGCTTGGCTATGCCACTGTCGTATTATTGGACGCTAAAACGAAACAATCAGTAAAGGGCGGCTTAACAAAAGACGACGGCAGTTTTGAACTAAAAACCGTGGTGGGCAAACCATACCAGCTCACCGTTGTAACCATGGGCTATAAAAACAAAGTAGTGGACATAAATGGTACTGAAGCTGATGTAAACATTGGCAAAGTTTTGCTTACAGCATCAAGCAACCAACTAAAGGAAGTTTCGGTAACGGCAGTGCGCCCTATTATGAAACAGGAGGTTGACCGGATTAGTTACGATGTACAGGCCGACCCGGAAAGCGTAGCATTGACCGCTTTGGATATGATGAGGAAAGTGCCGCTGTTAGCTGTTGATGGCAATGATAATATTACGCTTAAAGGCAGCGGTAATTATAAAATACTCATCAACGGAAAAGAATCGGCGCTGGTTGCCAAAAACCCTTCGGATGTTTTAAAATCCATGCCGGCAACTAATATCGAAAAGATAGAAGTAATTACTACCCCGCCAGCAAAATATGATGCGGAAGGCCTGGCCGGTATCATAAACATCATAACCAAAAAAAATGCCGACCAGGGGTATAATGCAAATATCAGCGGCCGTTATAACAGTGTATTCGGGCCAGCCCTAAACCTCACAGCAAATATAAAGCAGGGTAAGTTTGGTGTTTCGATGTTTACCGGTATCAATCATCAAAATGAGTTCAATTCTGACTTTGGAAATTCACAAACCTTTTTCGGCGGCCAAACGATATCGCAAAAAGGTGTCAATTTTAATACAGGGGACCATAGGTATGGCTTTGCTGAATTTAGCTATGAAATAGATAGTTTAAATTTATTAACAGCCTCCTTAGGTTCATTTTACGGCAATAATGGCCAGGACAATAACCTGTTTTCAAACACTTATAATAATGATGGCTTGATAGCGCAGCAATATGAGCAGGATGAAACGGGCTATAATAACTCCCTGGGGGTTGATGCCTCAATTAATTACCAGCTTGGGTTTAAGAAAAAGAAAGACCAATTACTTACCTTATCTTACAAATACAGCTACTCGCCAAATACCCAGGAACAAAATAATATTTACTCGCAACGGTTGAATTATTTTCAATCGTTTCAGCCGGATTTTAACCAGTACAACAAAGCAGGAGGGAAGGAGCATACCATCCAGGTAGATTACGCCGAGCCTTTTAAAGCTGTTACTTTAGAGGCAGGCGGTAAAGCGATTCTGAGAAACAACTTCAGCAATTTTCAACGGTCGGACCTTGACTCAGCTACAAGCCAGTATAATTTAAACCCGCTTTACACCGATAATTTCAATTATCAACAGGATGTGTACAGCCTGTACAATTCGTACCAGGTAAAGCTCGACAAATGGACAGCCAAAGCAGGTTTACGCCTTGAGCATACTTCAATAAATGCCGATTTTTCATCGGTAAATACCATGGTTAACCAAAGCTATAATAACCTCATCCCATCTGTGTCGATACAGCGCTCATTTAAAACAAGCAGCCTTAATTTTGGCTTTACCCAACGCATACAACGCCCAGGTATTTCGCAGATCAATCCATTTATTGATACCTCCAACCCTTTGTTTATCAGCACAGGCAACCCCAAATTGCGCCCCGAGTTGAATAATACTTTTGAGTTTACGTATAGCAACTTCGCAAAAAACTCCTTTAACGCCGGACTTAGCTATGCGTTTTCAAATAACTCTATCCAAAACGTAACCAGCATAAAGCAGGACACTTTAGCTAACAAACAAATAGATACGGTTACATCAACTACTTATCAAAACCTCGGGAGTAACCGCACCCTGGGCCTTAATATAAACACCAATGTTTCTATAACAAAAGCCCTTACATTAAATTTAAATGGCCAGTTATCGTACATCTGGCTGCGGGGTACTTTTGATGGCCAGTTTTATCAAAACTCAGGTTTAACAGGCAATGCATTCGGCAATTTGGGCTATAAGTTTAATGAAAGTTACCGGGTAGGCATTGATGCAGGCTT
>JABDCF010000068.1 GCA_013288235.1 Bacteroidota bacterium
AATACCACGCCTGGGCGGCGACTATACAGAAACCCATGGCGACAAAAATGAACCCAATACACTAAGCGACGAGGATAAAGAATATATAAATTGAGGGTAAAGGTAAAAGGCGAAAGGTAAAAGGTGAAGGTTGAATTATAAAACGTAAAAGGAACATCAACCTTTCGCCTCCAAAAATCTTTCGCCTCAAAAATGAGGATTTATGAAAACAAAAATCGGCTTCATCGGCCTGGGGAATATGGGCATTAATATGGCCAAAAATTTGATCGGGGCGGGCTACCACCTGCAGGTTTATAACCGCACAATTTCAAAAGTTGATAAGCTTGATCAGGCGTCAGTAACCAGCTGCAAAACCCCTGCCGAAGCGGCTGATGGGGTTGCCATAATTGTCACCATGCTATCGGAAGACGGAGCGTTAAAAGAAGTGGTTTTGGGTGAAGACGGCATCCTGAAAACATTGCCTAAAAACAGTGTCCATATTTCGATGAGCACCGTATTGCCTGAGACATCTATACTGCTTGCCAAACATCACCGGGATACCGGCAGTAGCTACCTTGCGGCGCCGGTGTTTGGCAGGCCTGAAGCCGCAGCAGCAAAAAAATTATGGATATGCGTATCGGGCGATCAGCAGTCAAAAGAAATTGCGAAACCTGTACTTGAAAGTTTGAGCCAGGGGATATTTGATTTTGGCGAAGATGCAGGCGGCGCCAATGTGGTAAAAATTGCCGGCAACTTTATGCTCTTCGCCTCAGTAGAAATAATGGCCGAGGCATTTACACTTGCCGAAAAAAATGGGCTCGACAGGTTGAAGGTAGCCGAATTTTTTGGCTCAACAGTTTTCAATGCACCCGTATATCAAAATTACGGCAGGCTGATTGCTGCCGGGCAATATGATGGCCCGGTTGGCTTCAAAGCAAAATTAGGCCTTAAGGACGTCTCTCTTGCATTTAAGCTGTCGCAGGATAGCGGAACTCCAATGCCCGGCTTATCTGTTGTCCACGGCCGTCTATTAGCGGCCATTGCAAAAGGCTGGGGCGAGCGGGATTGCGCCGAAGGCATTGGACGTGGTGTTAGCGAAGATGCGGGCGTGTGAGGGTTTACGAATTACGGTTTTAGATTTACGATTTGGTTATTTCGGACTTCGGATGTTCGATTTCGGATTGTTTTGATTTGGGAAATAAAATACAATTTTGCAATGCCTGCATCTCAGACTCGTTTCCTTTGTCAATATGCCTTTTATAAAAAAATATAGGCCAGGGATGATCGATAAACATGATAAACCCACGACTCCTAAAACTCCAATTATTATTACCCTGTCGACGTCCTTTTCATTTCTTAATAAGCTAAATACCAACCAGCAAAACAGGATAACAACCAAAAACGGAACCGATCTTAAAAAATACTTGCGCCGACTCCTGATTTCTATATTGTCACTTTTGCATTCCGGACATCTTATTGACGGCACTTTGGGTTTGTTAGGATTTACCGGAAGTTTTAAATTATAACGTTTAGGTGCAACGGTTTTTTCCATTTGTATAAAGATAACGTGAGCACACCGAAATTCGAAACAAATCCGAAATCAAAATTCTCAATTCCCAATAAATCCGAAATCTTAATAAATCGTAAATCTAAAATCGTAATTCGTAAATTAATAAAATACTTCATTCCCCTGCGCCAATCCCTCCAAATCCGGTGTTTTATCGAATATGCCAAAAACTGATGCCCCGCTCCCACTCATGCTGGCATATAATGCACCGGCTTCGTACAGGGCTGCCTTTACACCCCTTATTTCAGGATGGTTTTTAAAGATGGATAGCTCAAAATCGTTTTTGATATGATTTTTCCATTCCGCCACCGGGCGATAAATCAACTCCATTAACGATGTTTTTGTTGGGCTTGGCTTTACGCCGCCATAAGCTTCAGCTGTTGAGACATGCACAGGCGGCATTACCAGGACTATTTTGTAGTTGGACAAATCAAGTTTTACCGGTTCAAACTCATCACCCTTATCAAAAGCGAATACAGGCTTATTTTGGATGAAGAATGCACAATCGGCGCCCAATTGCCGGGCGTAGCCCAACATTTGGTCATCCTTTAATCCCAGGTTAAAGTTTTGGTTAAGCAGGCGGATAAAAAATGCGGCATCTGCGGATCCGCCGCCAAGCCCTGCCCCAATGGGTATATGTTTATGCAAATGCATTTTTACCGGTGGCAAATCAAAATCTTTTTTTAGTAAATGATAGCCTTTAATACAGAGGTTATCCTCTACCCTGCCCGGTATGTCCAGTCCGGATGATTCAAAACTTAATTTATCGGCTTCAATAATTTCAAGGGCGTCTTTTATGTTTATTAAGGGATAAAAGATAGTTTCGATGTTATGGTATCCGTCGTCGCGGCGGTCAATTACATTAAGGCCGATATTAATTTTTGCGTTTGGGAATATGATCATTGGGGTTGGTGAGTGGTTGATTGGGTTGATTAAGTGAATAGTTGATTTAGTTTTTCACCCTGCTATTATGTTTCCACACAGGCAGTCGTTTCCAATAAATCATTTCGTAACACCATCATAAAATGATTAACAAGCATTGTATTTTTGCACAAACATAGGATACCAAAATTAGATTATTTTTATTTGCATTTATTATTAGTTGATTTAGTTGGATTGAGTTGATTAAGTGAGTGGTTTTAAGCCGCAGGTTACGTAACTCAATCAACCTGATCCAACCCAATCAACCTAATCAACCAGCAACATGAAACAATATCTCGACCTGATGAGCCATGTAATGGAGACCGGCGCACAAAAGCACGACCGCACCGGGACGGGCACCCTGAGCGTGTTTGGCTACCAGATGCGGTTTAACTTGCAGGACGGTTTCCCGATGGTGACTACTAAAAAGCTGCACCTAAAATCCATCATTCATGAGTTGATATGGTTTTTAAGCGGCGATACCAATATAAAATACCTTAAAGATAGCGGCGTACGCATTTGGGACGAATGGGCGGATGCTGATGGCAACCTGGGCCCTGTGTACGGCTACCAATGGCGCTCGTGGCCAACACCTGATGGCGGGCATATAGACCAGATAGCCCAGGTAGTTAATCAAATAAAAACCAACCCCGACTCGCGCCGCATGATGGTTTCGGCATGGAATGTAGCGGATGTTAACAGGATGGCGCTTCCTCCTTGCCATTGTTTGTTCCAATTTTATGTAGAGCCACCCAATGCATCGAAGGGTGAACAGAAAGGCAAGTTGTCATGCCAGTTGTATCAGCGTAGCGCGGATATATTTTTGGGCGTGCCTTTTAATATCGCATCATATGCACTTTTAACCATGATGATGGCCCAGGTTTGCGACCTCGATTATGGCGACTTTGTGCATACCTTCGGCGATGCCCACTTATACAATAACCATTTGGAGCAAGCTACACTGCAATTAAGCCGGGAGCCACGGCCTTTGCCAACCATGAAGATAAACCCGGATGTTAAAGATATTTTTGGCTTTAAATTTGAGGATTTTACGTTAGAAAGTTATGATCCATGGCCGCATATTAAGGCAACGGTAGCGGTATAAAATATTTATCGTAAATTTGAAATATGACAACAATACAATTAAAAACGGAGATACAAAAAGTGCTGGACGAAGTACCCGAAGATGTATTGACATATCTTTTAAATTACGTAAAGGAGTTACAAAAACATTCTTCGGACGATATAGAATTGGCGAAATTCATGAAAGAGAGTTTTATTGAAGATAGGGAACTGCTCGAAAAACTTGCTCAATGATTGATGTTAGGATTGCGGTCCATATCCATGATGAATTGGTTGATGAGTTCGGCGGGATTAAAGGCATCAGGGATTTAGGTTCTTTGGAAGCTGCATTAAATCGACCCTTCGCCACATTTGATGGTGTTGATCTATATCCAACCGCTATTGACAAAGCTGCCGCACTGTTTGAAAGCCTCATAATTAATCACCCTTTTATGGATGGCAATAAACGCATTGCATATATACTCATGAAATTCCTCCTGTCTAAAAACGGAATCCGCCTTAAAGCAACAAAGGATGAAAAATATCAAATGGTTATTGAAGCCAGTAAAGGGGCAATAAGACTTGACGAAATAAAGCTTTGGATTGAGTTAAATACAACTACAAACAAATGATAGTAACCGACGTAGTGGCCATTTCTGAAAACCATGTAATAGGCAAAGACAATAAATTGCTTTGGTACCTGCCCAATGACCTTAAACACTTTAAGGAAATTACCAGCGGGCATACCATTATAATGGGCCGTAAAACCTATTAATCGGTTGGTAAACCGCTGCCGAGACGCAGAAATATTATTATTACCCGCCAGGCAATTACTATAGAAGGGTGCGAGGTAGTAAATTCCATTGAAGCAGCTTTGGCTTTATGTAAGGATGAACAGGAAGTATTTATAGTTGGCGGGGCCGAAATTTACAGGCAATCGCTTCCTTTAACTGATCGTATCTATCTCACCATCGTCCATAAAAAATTTGAGGGCGATAGCTTTTTCCCTGAAATCGATAAAACTGCATGGAAAGAAGTTTTTCGCGAAGACCATTTGCCCGATGAAAAAAATCTTTTGTCTTATTCTTTTATCACCTTAGAAAGGGGTGGGAAAAAGTCAAGGTGAAAGGCGAAAGGTGAAAGGTGAAAGGTAAAAACGTCAGCGGTCTCACATTAAACAAGGGAAAAGAGGGTCTCGCTTTTTATTATTGAGTTTGAAAATCAATTAGTTACAAAAAAACCATTAGCCTTTCACCTTTGGCCTTTGACCAAAAAACTGTTTTCAATTAAAAATTTCATGCTTAGGAAATTTTATTAGATTTGCCGTCTTATTTAAAATGCTTATAAACTAATTAATTACATATTTTAATTCACAATGCAAGGTAAAGGGGTAGTAAAATTTTTCGCCATAATACTGGCTGCTGTATGTTTATACCAGCTTTCGTTTACTTGGGTGGCCCACAAAGTTGAAGATAATGCGAATGCTTATGGTAAAGGTGATACTACAAAAGTAAAAGCTTACCTGGATTCTATCGCAACACAACCGGTGTATCCGATATTAAAATACGACTATCAGTACGTAAAGCAACGCGAGCTTGCCCTTGGTTTGGACCTTGAGGGCGGTATGAGCGTTACCATGCAGATCTCGTTAAATGAGCTGGTTAAAAAGCTTTCGAACAACAACCCTGATGTGGTATTTAACCAGGCGCTGGTAAACGCCCAAACTCAAACCAAAACCAGCCAGACTGATTTCATCACCTTATTTGTTAATGAATACGAAAGGCTTAACCCTAACGGGAAGTTAGCTTCTATCTTTTCGACCAAGGATAACCAGGATCATCTTAAATTTGATGCAACCAACAGCGAAGTTGAGACCTACCTGAAAGACCAGGCCAGCGTTGCAGTAAACCAATCGTTTATTATTTTAAATACCCGTATTGACCAATTTGGTGTAACCAATCCTAACATACAAAAAATTGGTGCTGATCGTATTTTAATTGAGCTTCCGGGTCAAAAAGAGCCGGAGCGCATTCGCAAGCTTTTATCGGGTACTGCAAAACTGGAGTTTTACCAAACATATGATAATGGGCAGGTTTACCAGCTGTTACAAAATATAAACAGTTTAATTGTTGCAAAAACAAAAACTGCCCCTAAAAAGGATACAGTAAAATCATTTGCCAATGCAAAACCAACTGCATTGGGTACAAGCAATAACCCATTAACTGCAAAGAAGGATACTGGCAAGGCAGCAAAAGTGGCCCCTAATTTATTAAGTAAACTTCAAAAAAATGGGGCAAAAGATACCTCTTTAGCTAAATCGCAGTTTAGCGACCAGTACCCGCTGTTCACATTGCTGAAACCAAGCATGTACCAGGAAAGCCAAACTTCGCAGCCTCAATTGGAACCAGGCCCTATTGTTGGGCGCGCCGATGTAAAAGATACTGCTAAAGTTAACCAATACCTGCGCAGCCCATACATCAAGGCTACTATACCGCAAAGCATGAAATTTCTTTGGGGTGTAAAATCGATTGCTAAGACAAAAACATTCGAGCTATATGCTATAAAATTGGTTGGCGCGGATAACGGGCCTGTGCTTTCGGGCGATGTAGTTAATGACGCCCACCAGGATGTTGATCAAAAGGGCAGTCCCGAAGTGATCATGGTAATGAATTCGGATGGCGCGGCAAAATGGGGCGAAGTAACAACTGAAGCTTGTGCAAACCCTCAAAACCACCAATCCATAGCCATTGTTCTGGATGATAATGTTTATTCGGCGCCGCGTGTTGATAACCCTATTCCCGGCGGTGTTTCTTCAATTTCCGGAAGTTTTACTACCGATGAAGCAAAAGATTTGGCCAACATATTAAAGGCTGGACGCTTACCGGCGCCAGCACATATTGTATCCGAAACGGTTGTTGGCCCGTCATTGGGCGAGGCGGCTATTCATGCAGGCCTGCTATCAAACCTTGTGGGTTTGCTGGTAGTGTTGATATTTATGGTGGCTTATTACAACCGTGCAGGTACTGTAGCGGTTGTAGCCGTTATCATCAACATCTTCTTCCTGATGGGCATTTTAACCAGCCTGGGTGCTGTACTGACAATGCCGGGTGTTGCGGGTATAGTGCTTACGTTCGGTATATCGGTGGATGCGAACGTACTTATATATGAACGTGTACGTGAAGAGCTGGCGCTGGGTAAATCCCTGCGTATATCTATCAACGATGGCTTTAAACATGCCCTTTCATCTATCCTCGATTCAAACATAAGTACCTTCCTCACAGGTTTGATATTATATGTATTTGGTACAGGTACTATACAGGGGTTTGCCATCACATTAATGATCGGTATCGTTACTTCGTTATTCTGTTCATTGCTGATATCAAGGCTGATATTTGAATACATGCTCGGTAAGGGCTGGGATATTAAATTCTCGAACCCATGGAGTTCACATACCTTTAAAAATGCCAATTACGCCTTTGTTAAAAACAGGTTTAAATTTTACATTTTCTCAGGCACATTTATCCTGGCCGGCTTAATATCTATGGCTACCCAGGGCTTTAACTACGGGGTTGATTTTGTCGGCGGCCGTACTTATATCATACGTTTCGACAATAAAAACGTCGGTGTTGAAGATGTCCGTAAAATAGTTGACAAAAATTTGGGCTCGGGTAACGAGATAAAGACCTTCGGCACCGATATCAGCGTAACTACAAAATACCTGATTGATGACAGGGCAAACAATACAGACCAGCGGGTAAAGGACGCGTTAATTAAAGCGCTTAATACCGAACCCGCAACACATGTTACAAGCAAAAATATCCTGGGTTATCAAAAAGTTGAACCAACTATAGCCAATGGCCTTAAAAAGTCGGCAATACTGACGGTAATTTTTGCTATCATCATTATTTCAACATACATCTTTATACGTTTCCGCAAATGGCAGTTTAGTTTGGGCGCCATGGTAGCTACCGCGCACGATGCGTTGATGGTGTTGGCGTTCTTCTCAATATTTAAGGACGTATTGCCATTCTCGCTGGATATTGACCAATCGTTTATTGCGGCGATATTGACGGTTATAGGTTACTCCATTAATGATACCGTGGTGGTATTCGACCGTATCCGCGAGTTCCTTAACCTGCACCATGCAAAAACCGATGACCCTAAAGAGGTTATTAACAATGCCATCAACAACACCTTAAGCCGTACCATTATTACTGCTTTAACCGTATTGTTAATATTATTGGTACTGTTTATCTTCGGTGGTGATGTTATCCGTGGCTTCTCGTTCGCTTTATTGATCGGGGTATGTTTCGGTACTTATTCATCCATCTGCGTGGCAACACCGGTAATTATCGACTTTGGTAAGAAAGATCTTCGATAAGTTGATTGGGTGAATGGTTGATTAGATTAGGGGTTATTTACCTCTTTCGATTGACGTTTACATGCAACTAAATATAAAAAGGCCGCCTCGAAAAATTTGAGGCGGCCTTTTCTGTTGAAGGTCTCTAAGTTATCTTGTTATGATCCAAAAAAACCAGTATCCTTTACGAATACTGGTTTTGCAGTTTAAATTAAGAAATAAAATTAGGTGGCTTTCTTATTTTATTTTTAATTCAACTGGTAATTCACATTGTTTTCGGCAATCTGGGTCAACACTGCGTCAGAGGCCTTGTCTTCGGCCAGCGTTTGTCTTAACACATCTGCCGCATTATTGTAGCCTATATTTTTAGCCAGGTTGGCCAGGCCGCGGTAGGTCGCTATTTTATAATTCCCGGCTTTCTGACCAGTAAAGATAAGACCAGTATCGCGTTGCGCGGTGCCTTTAGTAGTTTCGTCAATAATCTCCTCCCCCTCTTCTACAATACCGGCCATCGCAGGGCATTTGGTGGCATCTGCTTTTTCGTTAACCATGCCAAATACCTGCTCCAGCCTTTCAACATGGGTTTGTGTTTGCTGGCGGTTTTGGCCAAAGGCGTCTTTCAACTCGGGTGTCGTCGCTGCATCCTGTAGTTTAGGCAGTGCTTTAAATAATTTTTTTTCGGCCCAATAAATATCCCTTAACTGGTGAACAAAAAACTCCTTGAGCTTTAAATTTGTTGCTTTCATTGTTTGTGTTTCCATTAAATTGATTTTTAAAAGTTTATATTAAAATTTATAGCACTGCGTATTTAGGGCATATAACTAACTCATATGCTTTGGACACCCGGCAGATAAGATAGCCCGGCTTAATTAAAAAACCCGATGGACTGAGGGCAGATTTCCCTCCCGGGGTTACGAAGAAAAAGCACCAAAACTTAACTTAAAATTAACATTAAGGTGATATTTTGACATTGTTGATTTAAATAGGTTAAATTATTTAAAACACTTTTATACTTACTAAGACGCATTAATTTAAAGGATATTGCCTTTAACTTTCATAAACAATCAACATGACGAGCGATAAGCCACCCACTTCGGCCCTAACCACTTAATTTTTAATTAAATAAGGTGTTCGTTATTTTTTTAAAAAAATATTTTTTTAAATGGGTTTAAAATGGAAAAAGCCGCCCCGCAATTACTTGCGAAACGGCCTTCGTTTTATTGCCCTTGTTCATACCCCGTGAACCGACGGGCCAACTAACGAACTACTAAAACAACAATTAAAATGCGATAGATGCTTCTGCACAAACGCCTTTGAACTGTCCGCCATTGAGAATGTTGTTAGATGGATAACCATTATATTGCTGGTCAACATATTCTATCTTCATCATGATGTTATGTGTTAAAAACCACCCGAATGAGCCTGCGGTACGGTCAACAGTGATATCACCAACGCCACCGGCCATCCTTGCAGCTAAGGTATTGTAACGTACGCCCAGCCAAAAGTCTTCTTTGCCTTGTGGGAAACGGTAGATCAAGTCGCCGGCATATTGAGTAGCCCAACGATTGGTGGTTTCTGTAATAGCCCTGCCGTTTGCGTTTTCAACAGTGCCGAAAAACTCAAGCCCCTGGTATTTTAAGAACAGGTTGCCCATATAAGTGTGTATCTCTTCGCTGAAGCCGGGGTTTACCCTTCCTGAAAATGGGCTATAATCATTTGCATCACTAAGCACAGTGGCATTTGCTACAGCCTGGTTTTCCATTACATCAAAATAATGTGATCCGGTACGGTCACCGCTCATAAGTGTATTGCTGTTACCACTGTTGAGTGTGTAGAAAGAGCCTGTTAACCTAAATCTGAAATCTTTGTTTACTTGTTTGTCGTAACCTAATTTACCGAGGATAGCGGGATCGTATTTATTTGGCAGGCCGGTTTCCGCATCAACTTTAGTAGCTGCGTTAACGGTTTCGTCGAGTTCGCCATTGGTTAATCCACCCATTGCAAACACACCTGATGGATCTTTATAGTAGAATTCGGCGCCAAGCTCTGTAGCGAACTCATCCATAACATAGTTTTCGATAAAAGGATTGTAAATGGTATTACCACCGTCGGATCTCCTGTAGTGCTGATCGCCGTAATCAACGTCAGACTGGCCAATTGTAATGGTAACCCTTTTCATGATATTATTAACCATATCGCTGTTAAGAAATAACAACTTATCAAATTGAATGTACCCACCTTTTACCCAGGTGTCTTCATGGTGCCTTGATGCCAGGTATTCTGTAAGGTTCATGCGGATACCGTCAGCTAACTGAATATCAATTGCCAGGTTGGCTTCAGGCAACTGGAATGCGTGTGCAAGCGGGAGCAGTTTAGTGACACTGCTGGTATAACCGGTAGGGATATATGGAACCGCTGTATTTGATTCGCCCAGGGCCTGGAAAGTAAGTTCGAAGTTACCGCCGACTTTCACTTTCAGCCCCGTGAATTTAACAGTATCTATTTTTGAGGTTTCAAATACGTTTACACCGCGTTCATCGTTAGGACGATAAAATTGCATTGTCCCGTTTTGTGCCTTTACCTTTGCTGGCATTAAACTTAGCCCTGCGATTACTATTGAGCCAAGGATGGTGAAAATTTTATTTTTCATGATTATACTTATTAATTTTTGTTGGTATAATGTTCTTATTAATTGTTTTTTGTTAAAAGCTGATTGCTTTTGTAAACCAGGTTATATTGTATGGTAAGGTCGTTGTACACTTTCATAGCGCCAAGCATAAAGGTTGGTGGCGCTATTTTGTAATCAGTTAACTGTATTTTTTGCGAACCGGTACAAGTGATGGTATTGTCGGGGTTAACAACTGCTGTTACATTTAATACAACAGTTTGAGTTGCGCCCGAAATGGTAAGGTCGCCGGTTGCCTTTATCAGGTATTTGTTTTTTTGCACCAGTGTTACCACCGCCGAACTAAGCTTGTAAGATACCGAAGGGTACTTATCGGCATTAATTGCCTTATAAGTTCTGCTATCCATCGAACTGTGCTCACTTTTCAAACTTTTCACTTCTACAGATAAATTAAAAGAGTGCAGTGAACGCAGCTGCCCCCCTTCAAACTTAAAATCACCCTGGCTCTCTATACCGGTCGCGGCCATAGTCCAATCATGTATATTGGATGAGCCCAGTACTTTGATACTTACGTCCGGGCCAGCGGCTAATTTGTAATTGACTTGTGCTTTTACGAGTTGTGGGATTGTTGAAAAAACGATAATTACTGCCATTATAATGGAGCTTACTGTAATCCGGTTGATAAAATTTTTTGCTTTCATTTTTGGTTATGTTTTAATGTTGAACAAATGTAGGGCGGGAGGCACAGGTAAGAAATGATGGGCATTACCTATCCGGATGATGGGTATTGGGTTTTTAAATGACAGGGGTCATTTTTCATGTGTCCCATTCATCGCAGCTTTACAACACTAATACATATTATTTTACAGCATTAATAAATATTATATGGAAACGATAGCAGAAGTATCCAGGCGGCAAAACAAAAAAAGAGGTGCCGCATTGTTACAAATACAGGGGATTAAAAAAAAGAAAGTTATTAGGAAACTTTCTGCCAACAAGCAGGATTTGACCCATGATAGAAAACCCTTTTTCAAATTTTACAAGGTGTATCATAATGAAACATCGGTTAGCGAGGTTTTTTGTAATGACCTTATACCATTTGCGCCAACGCTTCAGGAAATAAAGGCAGCATGCGCTGTTCATTCACGGCAGTACCCGGCCCTTACACTTCCTGCTAAGGCCTCTATGTTCTACGGATTCTTATCACCTATCAAGGCAATGGAGTATGCGAAAGCAGGTGCATTGAAATACATAGCCAAACTTATTGATGAGGGTGAGAAAAGCTACGGTCTGTTGATGAAATATCGCGAAACGCACTATGAGGATCTAAATATTAATTTAACCGACAAAAACATCAGGAAGCTTGAATTTGGTTGGTGAGTGAAAGAGATAAAAGAGCGAAAAGCGAAAAACCTTTTACCTTTCGCCTTTTACCTCCTCTAAAATACAGGCAGAACTTCTATCATTTTTGAGCATGGCAAAACCAGCATGGGTTTTGTAAGATGGTCCGCCAGTTTTTGAGTTATGCTGCCATCAAATATCTTTTGAAAAAAATTGCGCTTCCGGTGTACCAAAACCAGTAGATCGATGTCAGTATGTTCCGACAACCAATCGAGGCCAGCAGTAATACTTTTACTTTTTATTGCCCTATAATATAACTTTGGATAATTTATCGGGTAAGTCCCCTGGTCAAAAAACTGATCAATAACCTGCTGTTCTTCTATATCCAACGAGTTTTGATCAGAGACATGTGTAACTAAAATTTCCGAATCGAAATATTTTGTCAAACCATATAGGGAGTGTAGTATATCCATGCCGCCGTGGGTAAGGTCCGTGGCAAACGAAATCTTTTTAAAACCCTTGAACGATGCCTGGTAAGGCACCACTAAAACCGGGCAATTGGCCCTCTCAATAACCTCATTAGCATGGTCTGTCAATAAAAATGAAGGTGAAACATCGGGGCTATGCATACCGATTACCGCCATCAATACATTATGGCCTGAAGTTATCGCATGGATATTATTACCCAAAGGCCCCGCTTTGCTGCATTGTTTAATTTCCGGACTGAAGTCGCCCTCTTTGGCAGTGCTATCCATCAGCCTGTTTAAGCGGTCGGCTAACTCATTGAGTTCATTAGCGCTTTCTGCGGAGAAAGCTTCATATTTTCCAAATGGCAGGGCAACCTGCGAAGACATTGGCTCGACAGATGGCCCCGGATATATATTAACCAATAATAAATTAGCCTTGATTTTTTGCGCAAGTTTTAAGGCGTAATACGCGGCATGATCTGCCCTGATTGAAAAATCAGTCAATACTAATACGGTTTTCATGATTTTAATGATTTATGCTGTTCATACAATTAAAGCTTTCTCAAATCTGTCATAATAAGCGCTTTCAAGCATTTCCCGATGATCGGGATGTGCAATTTCAATCAGCGCCTTTGCTCTTTGTTTCAGGCTCATGCCAAAAAGATTAACAATGCCATATTCAGTAACTACCCAGTGCACATGCCCACGCGTGGTAACTACGCCTGCCCCCTCTTTTAAAAAGGGGACAATGCGGCTAATTCCTTTATTTGTTTGAGAAGGTAAGGCAATAATTGGCTTACCGCCCTCAGATAAAGATGCGCCATGGATAAAATCCATTTGCCCGCCAATTCCGGAATATTGATATGTGCCGATAGAATCAGAGCATACCTGGCCGGTAAGATCGATTTCTATTGCGCTGTTTATGGCGGTGGCCCTTGGGTTTTGGCGGATAATGCTGGTATCATTTACATAATTTATCTCCATTACCCTTATGGCCGGGTTGTCGTTCACAAAATCATATAATTTACGGGTGCCTGTAATAAAGGCAGTTACCGAATGCCGGGTATTTAATTTTTTTTGACTGTTATTTATCACACCGCTCTTAATAAGCGGGATGATCCCATCAGAAAACATTTCCGAATGAAGTCCTAAATTTTTATGCCCGGTGAGGTTTTTTAGAACCTGGTCGGGTATGCTGCCGATACCTAACTGTAAGGTCGCCCCGTCTTCAACCAACGAGGCGACGTTATAACCTATTTTTTTAACGGCATCGCTCACCTCAAATGAGTAATCCACTTCAGGCAGTTCGGCTTTGTTCCAAACCAGCGCATTAATTTTTTTGACATGAATAAAACCGTCCCCATGCGTACGGGGCATTAATGGGTTAACCTGCGCGATCACATATTTTGCCGTTTCAACCGCTGCTCTTGCAATATCGACAGAGGTGCCCAATGAACAAAAGCCATGGGCATCGGGTGGCGAAACATGGATCAGGGCCACATCAATCGGTAGTATATTTTTGCGGAAAAGCTGCGGTATCTGGCTTAAAAATATAGGGACATAGTCGCCATTTTCGCTGTTTACAACTGCCCGTGTAGCTGCAGAAACAAAAAGCGAATTAAAATAAAATGACTTCCGGTGCTCGGGCTGATTAAAATTAACATCACCTAACGTGGTGATACTTACCAGCTCAACGTTATAAAGTTCGTTGTGCCTTTGTTGCAAAGCGTGTACCAGGCATACCGGCGTTGCCGCGCTGCCATGGATAAATACCCTGTCGCCAGGTTTAATGTATTTTACTGCTTCGTCGGCGGTTATATAATTTATATCAGGCATAATCCAGTGTCTTTTTTAAAGGTAAAGGGATTGAGTAATTTGATCGGTAAAAACATTGCATTCAGTTTTCCTTACCGCTTCGGTGAAAGAAAATAATAATTTTTTTACCTGTTTAACAGATTTAAACAGGGTTCTCATTTCTGCTTCCAGCACCGCGAATTTTTCTACCAGTTCGATCCTTATCTCTGCATTTGACTCATTAATAAGGCCCCCGATAAATTTTAAAAGTCCTGCTATTTTAGTTTTCAGGTCAGCAATGTTTTCATCCTGCCGGGTAAGTGTTTTATTAATATCGGCCATTTGATTTAACTGACCGTTTTTTAAGCCCGGCATCAAATAATCATTGATCATCTTTTTTAAAAACCCAATCTCCACCTCTTCAAAATGAATGTCCGATATCCAATGGTTACTCAAAATGTATAGTTCCTGTAGTTCATCATCGAGTTGTGGATCTGGTATTATTGTTTTCATGAATTATTTTTAATGCTATAAAATTGAATATTTAAGGTATTTTATGAAATGATCACGGTCTCCTGAAAAAATGACCTGCATCATTAAAACCACTGACTGCCAATGACCTACGTATCAATCAATAGTCTTCATATTCAAACGAAAATCGACACTGAGCTTATCATTAGTTCTTATCATCCCGCCTAACTTTCTGGGCGGGATAAGATTAAAATCAGAAAAATTAATATCTCTTGCGCCCAATAAGTGGATCAGTTTTTGATCGTCGCGCGTAATCTGGTAATTAACCTCAAATCGTTTGCTTACACCGGCAATTTCAATTTCAACCATGCCCGTTATAAGTTCGGGCCGTGAGCTTAATTCCGGCATTTTGCTTAATGACAAAAAACGAATATGGAGCATGGGATATTGAGGCTCTTTCAACGTTTTCCGGAGGTCGTGCGTCATGATGGAATTATGGCAATCAAAGTTTTTCACATCCAGGCCCATACTTCCCGATAAACCAATTTCCTTATTGCTTTTGCTTACAGTAAGCGTATCCGTTTTACCATAGGCTAAAATCTCGCATGCAAATTTATTTATGTTGGTAGTTCCGTTAACACACAGGCTGCTGTTTTCATTGATCACCCATCTTTTTGCGCCGGGTTGCCGGTTCAATTGGGCGGGCAAAACAAAGCTGGTTAGCGGAACGAACAGCAGGTATATCCACAAAATATTTTTGTATCGCATCTCCGTATGATTTTATCATGGATTAACTTTGGCAAACACTACTCCCGCTATGATGGCCTGTACCAGGCCATACAAAAACCAGCTTATCACAATGGGTAAAGTGATATCCAGGGCGCTAAACGATATCCACATAACTGGCAATAGCGCTATGATTGAATACACAAACCCAAATTCCAGGCCCCTTAAAATGGATACACCTTTAAACAATCCTTTAAACCTGTCCCAAAACCATGATAGGGCGAAACTGATTATAAAGGGGTGCATGTAAAAAAGAGTGTCCCTGCTGCCGTCGGAATTAAATAGCGGGCCATTATATTCAATAAATAACCTTGGAAAAAACCTGATGGCCAGGAACAAGCCGCCATAGCTGACGACAAACAATATGCAGCTTGCTATTAAACCTGAAATAAGTATTTTTTTCATTTTTTTAAGATAGAACCTGAGTATGTAAAATTTGTCCCCGCAGACGCCTCTCAGTATCTACAGGGACAAAAACCACTATCCTTTTTATTATGGTCTTTGGATTATCGACCATGGACTAACCTAACTTTCCAGTATTACTTTTAAAGCTTTTTCTTTCGCCGCATTACCAAAGGTCTCATAGGCCTCCATAATCTGATCCAGTTTAAAGTGATGGGTGATCAACCTTTTTGGCTCTATTTTTTTCGATTGAACTGTTTTTAACAACAGCGGTGTAGTAACCGTATCAACAAGCCGGGTTGTGATGGTTATATTTTTTGACCACAGCGTTTCCAGGTGAAGGGTAACACTTTTTCCGTGAACGCCTATGTTGGCAATATGGCCACCCGGGGCAATAATTTCCTGGCACAATTCAAATGTTGCAGGTACGCCAACAGCTTCAATCGCCACATCAACTCCCCTGCCATTTGTCAGGCTCTTTATTTTTTCAACCACATTTTCGTGCGCGCCATTGATGCTATGTGTTGCACCGAAAGTTTTTGCCATATTCAGGCGGTTTTCATCCTGGTCTATCATAATAATTTCAGCCGGGGTATAAAATTGAGCTGTCAGTAGCGCTGCAATCCCTATCGGCCCTGAGCCAACAATAGCTACAATATCGCCGGGCTTTACCTGGCCATTTAAAACGCCGCATTCAAAGCCTGTAGGTAAAATATCGCTCAGCATCACCAGCGCTTCTTCATCCGAGCCTGCCGGAATAGGATAAAGGCTGTTATCGGCATGCGGTATCCTCACATATTCAGCCTGCGTACCGTCTATCATATAACCCAATATCCATCCCCCATCAGCGCAATGCGAGTACATTCCCTTTTTACAATATTCGCACTTGCCGCATGAAGTAACGCAGGATATAATCACGTGGTCGCCTACTTTAAAATTGCTTACAGCGCTTCCAACCTCTTCGATGATACCAACGCCTTCATGACCAATAATTCTGCCATCGGCAACTTCAGGAAGGTCGCCTTTCATAATATGCAGGTCGGTTCCGCATATTGTTGTCTTCAATATCTTTACTACAGCGTCCGTTGGCTTTATAATTGTTGGTTTGGGTTTATCCTCCCATGCTTTTTTGCCAGCCCCGTGATAAACCAATGCTTTCATAGTTTTATTTTTGGCAATGGTGCCATTTACCGCATTACCTGGTACAATTACTTTTGTTACCCTCTCCGAAACTAAATTTTCCATAATAATTTTTTGGTTTTTAATGTATTACAAAACTATAGGTACCAGGGCTTGGTATTAATGATGGTGATTATGGTAAAGAATGACATTGGTCACTTATTTAATTGGAATGGCAAGGATATTGTTGCCAGGTTGAAAGATGTTTCAATACGTCCACATATTTTATAGTAAAATATGTTTGTAATTGGCAAATTATAATGAAAATTGCGCTTTAAACAAGTCACTGCGTATTCATATAATCACAGCAGCATGGAGTTAAAAGATAAATCAAAATTTCCAAAGGTAGTAATCATCGGCGGCGGCTTTGGTGGACTACAGGTTGCGCGCAAGCTTAAAGATATGCCTGTTGAGATATTAATGGTCGATAAGCACAATTATCATACATTTCAGCCTTTACTCTACCAGGTGGCCATAGGTAGCCTTGAGGCAGATTCTATCGCGTTTTCATTAAGAAAGAATTTCGCAGGCCAGAAAAACTTCAGGTTCCGTAATGCTGAGGTAACCAAAGTAAATCCCGAAAAAAACACCATTGATACAACCATAGGTGAGATCGCTTATGATTACCTGGTGCTTGCCACTGGTTCGACCACCAATTTTTTCGGTGATAAGGATATTGAGAGATTTTCCATGCCGATGAAGTCGATACCCGAGGCACTTAACCTGCGATCTCTGATATTGCAGAATATTGAAGAAGCTGTGCTATTAAATACAAAGGAAGAACGCGCGCCTTACCTAAACTTTGTACTGGTTGGCGCCGGACCTACTGGGGTCGAGCTATCAGGTGCATTGGCCGAGCTGCGCAATCATATACTTGATAAGGACTATCCCGAACTGCATAAAGACCATATGAAAGTATACCTCGTTGAGTTTCAGCCAAGGGTGCTGGGGTCGATGTCTGAACAGGCCTCAAAAGGCGCCAGGGAATTTTTAACCAAAATGGGGGTTGAAGTACTGGTGAATACAAAAGTGGAAAGCTATGACGGCAATGAGATAAAATTAGGCGATGGGAAAACCATACCTACTAAAAATGTAATCTGGTCGGCAGGCGTAATGGGTGTTATTCCTCACGGGATATCGAAAAATATTGTTGAACGGGGCAACCGGATAAGGGTGGACAGCGTTTGCCGGGTAGTCGGGTTTTCAAATATTTTTGCCATTGGCGATGTTGCAGCAATGATAACTGATGAAACGCCAAAAGGGCATCCGGGAGTAGCGCAAGTTGCTATTCAAATGGGCAACCATGTAGCCAAAACCATTGTGCAAATAATAAACAGCGAGCCAACCGCGCCATTCAAATATTTCGATAAAGGCTCGTTAGCCACTATAGGCCGCAATAAAGCTGTTGCCGACCTTGGCAAACTAAAATTCCAGGGATTTTTTGCGTGGTTGATATGGATGTTCGTACACCTGGTTTCACTCCTTGGCTTCAGGAATAAGATCATCGTATTTATTAACTGGAGCTTAAGCTATCTTACCTATAATGGAGGGGCGCGCCTAATTATCAGGCGATTTGTGAAAGGCGGGGTTACACAAAACGGGCATATGCCAAAAGATAACTGACAGCATATCATATACAAAAAAGCTGCACTTTTTTCTTTAAATATTTACCCACTAATCAGTGGCTATTAAATTAAATTAAATTAATTTGATCATACTATATTAACGCCAGGCACCGCCACGTTTGGTTGATAACAATTATATTAGCCACAATTATCCTTATAATTAGTAACAAATTATTTAAGGCACCGTCAAACCATTTTACAACCTATTTACACGTATGAAACTATTTTTACCTTTTGCATTTGTAGTTATACTTTTTTTAAGCGCCTGCGATGGCAGCAACGATGACCAGGCTAAACAAGTGGACCGAAATGGCAGTATCGAGGTATCGTTAAGTACCGCGCATATCGATTCGGCAAAGGATTTGTTAACAACCCATTATAAGGTTTGGCGCAAAGGCGTCATCGTACGCGAATTTGATAAAAAAGATACCGTTCCATCGTTGGACGAATTTACCACTGAAGGTGAAAACGATAACGGCGATACGCAGAACGTAACGGTAAAAAAAGATTATGAATTTTTTGTTACTGTAAAATAAGCCGGGCATGAAAAAATCAAACGCTATTTCGCTTGTTTTGGTTGCCGGCTTATTGGGGTGTAACCGCCCACACGAACGCAACCGCTTATTTTTACGTACTGATACAACAGGCGGCTATACACCAGCTACGGCGGGGTACCATGGTTATTACGTTTTCAGGCCCTATGGCACGTATTATGCCGGTACTTACTATCGACAGGGTTATTCAAATGCAGGCGTACATTCTTCTGAAGAAAGTATCAGCCGCGGCGGCTTTGGAGGATCAGAAGGCTTTCACGTTTCATCTTCATCATAATACATGCAGCGAATATCTATTGCTCCACGCAACAACTGGCAGCAAACCGTTGAGGCTTTAGGTTTTGGCTTTCATACGGCCGATGTTCCCTATTGGGATGAATCCGCCTACTATGCCTTTACCCTGCCCGAGATCGAAAAACTTGAAGGAGTAACCTCCGATCTTTGGGAGATGTGCCTGCAGGCGGTGCAATATGTTATCGATAAAAACCTGTTTGCACAGTTTAAAATACCTGAATTTATTGTGCCACATATCATTGATACCTGGAATAATGATGCCCCGGCAATTTACGGGCGTTTTGACCTCTGTTATGATGGCATAAAAGAACCCAAACTGCTTGAATTTAATGCAGATACCCCTACTTCGGTATTTGAAGCATCCATTATTCAGTGGTTTTGGCTGAAAGATTTTGATGAACCTAAGGATCAGTTTAATTCGCTTCATGAAAAGCTGATTGCCTACTGGAAATATTTGAAGGATTATTTATACGCCGATAAGTTATACTTCACCTGTGTAAAAGATGTGCTGGAGGACTTTACAACCACCGCCTATCTGCAGGATTGCGCCATGCAGGGCGGTTTAGATACAGCATTTATTTACATTAATGATATTGGCTGGGATAACAATAACCAGTTTTTTGTTGACCTGGATAAACAGCCGATCCGCAATATATTTAAGCTGTATCCATACGAGTGGATGGTAAACGAGTCCTTCGGAAAAAATCTGCCGATTGATACCCTCAAGGCAAACTGGATAGAGCCATCGTGGAAAATGGTATTGAGCAACAAGGCTATATTGCCTATTTTATGGCAATTATTCCCGTATCATAAAAATTTGCTGCCTGCGTACTTTACCCGCAGCAACTTAAAAGATTATGTTAAAAAACCTTTGCTTTCCCGCGAAGGCGCTAATATTACCATAGTTGAAAATGAAAATATAATTGCAGGTTCGGATGGGAGCTATGGCGAAGAAGGCTTTATTTACCAGGAGTTTTGTAAATTGCCAGAATTTAATGGCAACTTCCCGGTGATTGGCAGTTGGGTGGTTGGACAGGAACCCGCCGGGATCGGGATCAGGGAATCAAATGGGTTGATCACTGATAATTTGAGCCGGTTTATTCCGCATCTTATTTTATAAATATGGCCGCGTCATCAATAAAAATAACCGAATGTCCCCGCGATGCTATGCAGGGGATCCATCAATTTATTCCAACTGAATTAAAAGCCACCTACATTAATTTGCTGCTGCAAGTCGGTTTTGATACTATTGATTTTGGCAGCTTTGTTTCGGCCAAGGCGATCCCGCAGTTACGGGATACTACGGAGGTATTAGCCAAACTTGACTTGAGCGCTACCTCTTCAAAGCTATTGGCTATTGTTGCTAATTACCGTGGGGCAGAGGAAGCCGTAAAACACCCGGAAATTACTTATCTTGGTTATCCATTTTCAATATCTGAAACTTTTCAGCTGCGTAATACAAATTCGGGAATTGATGAAGCATTTGATACTGTAAAAAGGATAAATGAGTTATGCAACCACAATAACCAGCAATTATTGGTTTACCTGTCTATGGGTTTTGGCAATCCTTACGGGGATGAGTGGAACGTTGAACTGGTGCAGCACTGGACAGGACAACTGGTAAATGAAGGTGTTAAAATAATTGCCCTTGCCGATACCATAGGCGTTGCCACTGCGGATCAGATCAAAAGCATTTATCCTTTACTTTGCGGCCAATTCCCAAAAACTGAATTTGGCATACACTTACATGCAACCCCTGATGCCTGGCACAATAAAATTGAAGCCGCCTATCAAAGTGGCTGCAAACGTTTTGACACTGCATTGAAAGGCTACGGCGGCTGCCCCATGGCCGCAGACGAGCTTACAGGCAACATCGCCACCGAAAACCTTATCAGCTACCTACAATCGCAAAGCGAGGCCCTGGGTCTTGATTATGATAAATTAAGGGAAGCGATGGATTTTTCGGTTAGGATATTTGGTTGATTAAAAAATCCATGTCATTTCGACGAGGAACGAGGAGAAAACTTTTCGAAGCAACAATCAAGCAGCCATATTATGTGGAACTATAATTTTTACGTTTATATCACGACGAATCCTACAAGAACTGTATTATATACCGGTGTTACAAATGATTTAGCAAGAAGATTATATGAACACTTTGAAAACAAGGGTAACAAAAACACTTTTGCAGGAAAGTTTTATTGTTACAATTTAATTTATTACGAGCATTTTACGGATATAAATCAAGCTATTGCGAGAGAAAAAGAAATAAAAAAGTGGCGAAGGGAAAAGAAAGATGCGCTAATAGCCACTTTAAACCCTGAATGGAAATTTATGAATGATGACGTAAATGAATAATAAAAATCGTATCATTTGGAGTGAATAGCAAGAAAGCTATAGCATGCGCACTAATATGCAAAACTGAAATGCATTGTCGAAAAGTTTTCTCCTCGTTCCTCGTCGAAATGACATAGATTTAGAGAACTTCCAAAATCCAAAATCACCTCAGCACCATTTTATAATGCCTTATCCCTGCTTCTTCAAATTCTTCACCAATCTTTTCGAAATTAAATTTCTCATATAAAGATATGGCTGGTAGCTGGGCGTGCATATAAACATAGGTCGCATCTTTTGGCAGGTCATTTAAAACAGCTTTTACCAACTCCTGCCCTACTCCCATCCCACGGAATTTTTTTAGTACGGCAAAACGCTCCAGTTTATAACCTTTATCGGTTTTGCGCCAGCGGGAAGCGCCGGCAGGGTCGCTATCAACTTTTGCTAAAAAATGGTTGGATTCATCCTCAAATTCCCACTCCAACTCCGGCGGACAGTTTTGCTCGCCCACAAAAACCTCGCGGCGGATGGCAAATACTTTTTCCAGCAATTCGGGATCGGTTACTTTATTTACTTGAATCATTTTATAAGCAGAAAGCTGAAAGCTAAAAGCACAAAGCTGAAAAAAGGCTTTTCGCTTTCAGCTTTGTGCTTTCCGCTCTCACTACAATTTATCGTTTACGTCAATACAATTTAAATCGGCAAAAGCTACTTTTAGGCGCTTAACAAAATTTTCTTCGCCCTTGCGTAACCATACACGTGGGTCGTAGTATTTTTTGTTTGGCGAATCTTCGCCCTCTGGGTTACCGATCTGGCTTTGCAGGTAGCCTTCTTTTGATTTATAATAATCTTTTATGCCCTCCCAGTATGCCCATTGCATATCGGTATCGATATTCATTTTTATGGCGCCATAAGATATAGCTTCCCTTATTTCTTCCTGGCTTGAGCCTGAACCGCCATGGAACACAAAGTTGATAGGTTTTTCGGCAGTAAGGTTAAAATGTTTTTTCACATACTCCTGCGAGTTATGTAAAATTACAGGTTGCAATTTAACATTGCCGGGTTTGTAAACACCGTGCACGTTACCAAAAGCAGCTGCAACGGTAAACCTTGGGCTTACTTTTGAAAGTTCTTCGTATGAATAAGCCACATCTTCTGGCTGGGTGTACAAACGTGAACTGTCAACATCCGAGTTGTCAACGCCGTCTTCTTCGCCACCGGTAACACCGAGCTCTATTTCAAGAGTCATCCCCATTTTGGCCATACGGGCAAGGTACTTGGCTGATATTTCGATATTTTCATGCAAGGGTTCTTCCGAAAGATCAAGCATATGCGATGAAAATAGCGGCTTTCCTGTTTCAGCAAAGAATTTTTCGCCGTGATCTAACAAACCATCTATCCATGGTAAAAACTTTAAAGCAGCATGGTCGGTATGCAAAATTACAGCTATGCCATAATGCTCGGCCAGTAAATGCACATGTTTAGCAGCAGAAACGCCGCCTAAAATGCATGCCTGCAATTTGCTGTTATCAAGCGATTTACCTGCATAAAACTGCGCACCGCCGTTTGATAATTGTATAATTACCGGCGAATTAACCGCTTTCGCTGTTTCCATAACAGCGTTTATGGTATTTGTGCCTATCACATTTACGGCAGGCAAAGCAAACTGGTGCTTTTTTGCAGCTTCGAAAAGCTCCTGCACCTGGTCTCCGTGAAGGACACCTTTATAATCTTTTAAACTCATTTGGTTTTATTTAGAGAATGCGAATTTAGCTAAATTCCCCGTTTCGAAAATAATAATGTTACTTTTTGGAGTTTTTCGTTTAAGCCTGATTTATTTGCATTTATCATAAAAACAGGGAACAAAACCACACATAATTTTTGTTTTTTATAAATGCTAAAGAATCGATACCTGCTGATTACTACCGGCTTGCGTCGCCTTAGTATTATTTCTTCTTTGGTAACAATATAACTAATCTCTAATCGCTAACCTCCAATCACTAATATCTAAAATATTTCGTTTCTTTGTAACAATTTGAAAGACTTAGATATCGATATGGCTTGGTTTAAAAGGGAAATCAAAGGGATAATTACGACTACGGAAGAAAAGAAGGAAACCCCTGATGGGATCTGGAATAAATGCCCTGAATGTAAAAAGCCGCTCCACTACTCCGAGCAGGTTGAAAATCAATATGTTTGCCACTACTGCGGCTATCACATGCGTATCGGCTCCAAAGAATATTTCTCGGTGCTGTTTGATAATAACGAATTTACTGAACTACTTCCCGACCTGCGCTCGGGCGATCCATTGCACTTTGAGGACACCAAAAAATATGCCGACCGCCTTAAAGAAACCATGAAGAAAACCGGGCTGAAAGATGCTATACGGTCGGGTTATGGGAAAATTGGCGGACAGGATATTGTTATTGCCTGTATGGATTTTAACTTCATTGGCGGTTCAATGGGTTCGGTTGTTGGTGAAAAAATAGCGCGCTCTATTGATTATTGTATTGAGCATAAAACGCCATTTTTAATGATCTCAAAATCGGGCGGTGCAAGGATGATGGAAGCGGCTTTTTCATTAATGCAAATGGCAAAAACATCAGCCAAACTTGCGTTATTGTCGCAAGCAAAA
>JABDCF010000069.1 GCA_013288235.1 Bacteroidota bacterium
TAAACAAACCATGTGAGCCAAGCATGATCCCCCGTATGCCGGGGTTTTCGTCAAGGCATTGTTTTAGTTTTAAGCCGAGGTCAAAACCTGGCCGTTGCCATTCTACCCAGCCTATTTTTCCTTTAAAAAGATCGGCGGTTATTTGTTTGCCATCTTTTGCTGCCGCGATAGCAATAGCAGCATCCGGGTGCAGGTGGTCGATGTGTTTAAAAGGTAAAAAGCCATGTAAAGGTGTATCTATGGATGGTGCTTTTGAGCTAAGATCGAATATACAGTGGTTAAAAAGCTCCACCATTTCATCCTCATGTTCAATACCACGGTAAACGTTGGTCAAGCTTCGCAGCCTGTCGACATATAAAGCGGCCAGCCCGCTTTTTTTCAAGGTACCCAAATCACCGCCCGAGCCTTTTACCCACATTACTTCGGTATCTGTGCCAGTCAGCGGGTCTTTTGCTATTACTTTACACGAGGTATTGCCGCCGCCATAATTGGTTAGCCGCAAGTCGGCGCCCAAAAGGTTTGAACGGTAGATGAGCAACGCTACTTCATCGCCGGCAAGTTTTGCCGCTTCGGCATCGTCCCACAAATAGCTCACGTATTTGAAATTTTTATTTTTCATATCTTTTGAGAACATCTTCCTTTACATAAGGGGAGATTTTAACCACAAAGGTCACAAAGGGGAAGACGCAAAGGGCACAAAGTTAAATAGATTTTAATTTTTCCTTTGTGTTTTCTGTGTATTCTTAGCGACCTCTGTGGTTAATTAAAATTAATTTTAATAGTTAATTTATTTCTGACTGATCTTGATTCCTGGGTCTTGATCCTTGATTCTATTCCCGTAGCCCACAACCAACACCGATAAAATGATTACCGTTATCCCGATAATAACAGTCGAAAATGCTTTTTTGCTTACGCCTTTCCATTCTTTTAATACCAACCCCCACATATTGGCTACCAGTATGATAAATGCCATGTGCAATATCCATGAGCTTGCCCCGTTGCCGAGCTTACTTTCGCCCATGCCGTAAAAAAAGAACTGCAAAAACCATGTGGTCCCAGCCAGCGCCGAAAATAAGTAATTTTTAAGCAGCGGCGTTTGTGAGTTGGTATAATCGCCAAATGTTTTGTTACGGAAATTAAGGATCATGCACCATATAAAGTTAGTGGTTAACCCACCCCATAACACAACAATATATACAACGTTATTCCTGAAAAGGAAATTGCCTTGTGCAGGGTGTGCTGCAACCCAAACCTGGTTAGCGGCGTCAGCCATTGATTTACCGGCCTCAAGGCCAAAATTAAAACAAGCGCTTAATATACCCGATACTATGGCCACAAATATGCCAAGGCCAAAACGATAATCTTTATTTTCGGCCGCAGCACTGCTATTTTTAGCCAGATCTTTTTCTTTCATCATGCCAGCCTTGCCGCAGATGATGATCCCCACCACGCAAATTACTATCCCCAGCAAAACCATTTGCCCCCAATGACTGTGCAGCAGCATGGTAAAAGTATCTTTACCGGCTTTTGGAAAAAAATTATAGTAAACCGATGGCACCAGTGCACCAAAAACTGCGCAAAGCCCTAAAATTATAGTGCTGCCTAATGATACGCCAAGATAGCGTACGCCAAGCCCGTAGGTTAACCCGCCAATGCCCCACAAGAGCCCCATCAGGTAGGTCCAGCCGATTACATCTAAACCGGTGTTTTTTATAATATCGGTAAATCCGGGGATAGTGAGCCAGGCTGCCAGCGGCGGAACGATGAACCACGAAAATATGCCGCCAACTATCCAAAAGCTTTCCCAGGCCCAGCCCTTTACCTTTTTGTAAGGGATATAGAAACTACCTGAGGCAAAGCCCCCGATGAAGTGAAAAAAAACGCCGAAGATGATGCCCATGTTTGGTTGATTAAGTTGATTGGGTGAGTGGTTGAATGGGTTTTTATATTAAGCTGGAATGTTTAAATAAAATTTCCGAATCAATTAATTCATTCTTCTATAACTAAACAGTTTGAAATTTTAACACAAAGAAACAAAGAAGGCACAAAGTGCGCGGAGCTTTTTGAGGCTCAATTTTATTTTTTCTGTGTTCTCTGTGCCTTCTTAGCGTTCCCTGTGTTAAAACTATCAGCCATGCTTTTTTAAACAAGTTTTTTTTTATAGGTCTACCCCTAATGTAGTAAAATGATAAATGCCAGAACCAATATTAACCACTATATAGCCAGGTACGGGATCGGCCATTTTTATTTCAGGTTTGGAATGGATTGACTGGCCGCCCTCCTGTAGCACACTTCCTGGGTTTGCAGGAATGTAAACAGTTGCTGTTGTGTTCGCGGGAATCTCCACATCGAGTGTAACATTTAAAAGAGGGCTGTTATCCGATTTCCAATGCGAGCTTACTTTGCCATAATTAGTTTCATAATCAGCTGCTGCGTTATCTAAGTTACCCCCTATGGTTGGTTTTATCACAATCTGTTTGTACCCTGCACCCTCTGTCTTCGTATCAATACCTGCAATAACCCGGTACATCCAATCGCCGATAGCTCCATAAGCGTAATGGTTGTACGAATTCATACTTGCATCCTCGAAAGTGCCATCGGGTTTTATACCATCCCATCGCTCCCAAATGGTGGTGGCGCCCATTTTTACCGGGTACAGCCAACTTGGATAAGTATCCTGCAATAAAAGACGATATGCTATATCGGCATGGCCAAAGCGGCTAAGCACGTGGCAAATGTATGGCGTGCCTAAAAATCCGGTAGTTAAATGGTTACGGTACCGCCTGATATTGGCAACAAGCCTGTCTGCCGCCTGTGCCCTTAAATTTTCGGGCAGCATATCAAACTGCAGGGCAAGCACATATGCCGTTTGGGTGTCTGATGAGATCAGTCCGTTTGGCGTTACGTATTCCCTTAAATAGGCAGCTTTTATTTTGCCAAGCAAGGTGGTATAAGCGGCTGCATCATCGGTTTTGCCTAACACATTTGCGGCATTAATGAGCAGTTGTGTTGAGTAAGCCCAGAAGCATTGCGCTATTAAATATTTATTGGTAATGGCTGAACTGCCGTCCGTATCATCATTCACGCTGTAAAAAAGCCAGTCGCCAAAATGGTTACCGGTATTCCAGAGGTCGTTTTTGCTTTGGTGCTGCATGTAATCAACCCAGGCTTTCATGCTGCTGTACTGATCTTCCAGTATCCGTTTATCGCCATAGGCCAAATACATATTCCAGGGAATTATTGTTGCCACATCCGACCATCCTGTGCTACCGCCGGGACCGGTTTTGCTCCCCTGTGCAATTACATTTGGTATTACGTGCGGCACACTTCCGTCAACATACTGATCGGCGGCAACGTCCTTAAGCCATTTAGTAAAAAAGTTATGTACGTTCATCAGGTACGAGGCTGTGCGCGAAAACGCTTGTGCATCGCCTGTCCAGCCTAAACGCTCATCGCGTTGAGGGCAATCAGTCGGTACATCTAAAAAATTCCCTTTTTGCCCCCATTGTATGTTATGCTGCAACTGGTTGATCATCGCATTGGAGCAGGAGAATGACCCTGTAGGTGTCATATCCGAGTAAAGTGCAATAGCAGTAAAGTTTTCGGGCTTCAGGTCGCCCGGGTAACCCTCTACTTTAATAAACCTAAACCCTTGCCAGGTAAACTGCGGCTCAAAGGTTTCTTCTCCACCGCCTTTCAAGATATAAACATCCTGCGACCTTGCCGTGCGCAGGTTTTCGGTATAAAAATTACCTGCCTTGTCTATTACTTCGGCATGCGAAATGGTGATCTTGTCGCCGGCATTACCGGTTACTTTCATCTGCACCCAACCCACAAGGTTTTGCCCGAAATCTATTACCTTTTCCCCCTTGGGCGTTGTAAATATTTTAACGGGTTTAAATGTTTCGTGCTCGCGTACCGGCTCGTTATAAGTGGCCACCAATACCGATTTCGAAAAATCCTGCACTTTTACACCGCTCCAGCTTTTATCATCAAAATTGGTGGTCGACCAATCTTTTTGCTGCATCCTGTCGTCGATAGTTGCACCGTAATATATCTCGGCAAAACGTACCGGCCCGGTCGATGATTTCCAGCTGCCATCAGAAACAATGGTTTCTTTTGTGCCATCGGTATAAGTCACTTCCAATTGAAACAATAGGGCAATATCTTTTCCGTAAAGGCCGGGTTTAGGGTCGTACCCTATAAAACCCCGGTACCAACCGTTACCTAATTCAGCGCCGACTGCGTTTTGGCCTTGCTGTAATAAACCGGTAACATCATACGCCTGGTACTGCAGGCGTTTGTTATAGCTGGTCCAGCCGGGCGTTAAATAGGCGTCGCCAACCCGGTGGCCATTAATTTGTGCCTCGTATAAGCCGTGTGCAGTAATATAGGCTGTTGCCGATGCTATTTTTTTTGTGAGCGAAAACCCTTTACGAAACAACGGGCTGGGGCGCATTAGAGAATCTTCTACAAAACCGGGGGTTATCCATTGCGCTTTCCAGTCGGCAGGGTTAAGCAGGCCCATTTGCCACGATGCTTCGGGCGCCCATTCTGATGCTTTGCCGCTATTATCCCAAACCCTAACCTGCCAGTAATACTTTTGCCCCGAAACTAAGGCTTCGCCCTTGTAAGGCACATAAACAGACTGATCAGACATTACTTTGCCGCTATTCCATGCCTCATGCTTGCCTTTTTTTAAATAGGAATACGAAATTACTTTTATCTCGTAAGCAGTTTGCATTACGTTCCGCTTATCGCCTGCATCAAGTTTCCAGCTAAACCGTGGAACCGAGGCATCGAGACTGATCGGGTCAACCAAATTTTCAGTTAGTAAATGTTGAACTTTTATCTGCGCGAAGCAGGAGGCGCCTGCAAGTACCGCAAGGAATAAAAAAATTATCTTTCTCATCGTTAATTAAAAAGGGTATACGAATTGGATAAGGCAAGATAAGGAAAAATGCATATATCAATTATGCTGTGTAGCCGTTATTTTACTTAGCAGCAAGAATTTTTCGCTGGCATTAATAATCGTCATTAAAAATAAAAAGAGGCCTTTTATGAAAGCCTCTTAATGTAAGATCCAAAAATTACGGCAACACTTTTACCCTGCAATACTTTTTAAAGTACTTATACTGGGCAGCAGGCAATAGGCCGTCCCCCGGGTGACAACAAATTGGGGCAGGTGTGGTATAGTTATTGGCCCTTTTTCTGTTGGTATAGTGTATGATGTATTCGCCGGCGGGTTCATCTTGCTCCTGTTGGCTATTAAACCATCCTGCCCGGTTAAATTACTATTAAGCGGTGTAAAATTGGTTGCGTTTATCCACGAGTAAAGTAATTCAAATTGCCCCGAGAGTGAGCCGCATAAAAACAAGCCTATTAAACCGCGGTCGCCATTATAGTTTTTATCTACAGGCGGGGCGCCATAGGCCATGCCTCTCCGTATCAACCTTGGTAAAGGGTTAGGCTCGGTATTAAAAACAGCCTCATCCCTTGGGTTTCCAACACGTGTGTGCGCTGCAAAAGGGCATTTCATACCGGTTGTATCGCCGCTGTAACCAAAAACGGTTGCATGGCTGGTTTTTGGGTCTTCTTCATCGGGCGACAATACAAGCGGCGAACCATTCCTCCAGCGGCCATTGATCTTGGCTGCCAGCCATTCCTTTGCGTAAGCAGGGGTTTTTCCTAATTTCGTGGCAATGCTTTCAGCGTTATCATCAAGAAAAGTATCAAAAGCCTTTGAATCCTGATATAGCATCCTGAAGGCATTATAACACCCATCTTTGGCAAAATCGCCTGCATTGCCCACATTGGGATATGGCCCGGAGTCGCCAATAGGGTGGCCGATAAGAAAATACCGGAGATCGCCATTGTCGTTTGGGTTAGGAGGATCGCTCCACGAAAGATCAGGTTGATCTATACCGTCCTGGTAACCGAAATGAACGCTAAAGCGCGGCATTAGCGGATATTCTTCAAGCCTTTTAGTGCCATTATCTATCGGCAAATACTCGGTAAGGCCGGCCGTTTTTGCCGCGCCCGATATCAACGACACCAATTGTTCAAGTTGGGCAGCTGTTAAAGCATATGCATGCACCACGCAATCAACCTGTTTTGTTTTATTTCCAAATGCCCAGCCCGTGGGGAGGCTTGAGCCATAATCATTTAACGATGCTTGTGAGTTGGCAGAAATTGGGCCCTGCTGGAATTCAGGCGGAAATGTTTGCATATCACCCCTCGTAAGGTCGCTTGCTATTGTTATTCCCGAAAAGGTAAGCCCGATGTTAAGCATCATTCCGGGTTTGTCAACGCCCCAGTTTTCTGCAGACTGCACATATGGTAATATTGCTTTTATGAAACTTTTTGCCCCTGCCCGGGTGTTAAATTTAAACACCATGTGGCAGGAAAAAGGATGTGTGAAACCACGCAATATCATTCCCTGGATATTGGATTTATCAGGCTGCGGAGCATTGTTTACTTCAGGCATATCAGGATCAGTTACAGGAGAAAGTATCAGCCGGATTTTCCGGCTGATATTATTAAATTTTAAAGAGCGCTTTATTTAGCCGAAACGTGTTTAATTTCTTTTACAGTTTGCGGGTAAGCCTCGTAAAGGTCGCCAACGCTGCCAGGTGAAGCGCCTTCGTTAAGGTTGTTTGAATTAATAAAATTTTGGAAACCGTTGGGGTTGGTCACAGGTGGGTTTGGAGGGTTAAGCGCAATGGCAGCTATAGTAGCAAATGCTAACTTGGTGCCTTCGTTGTTCCAAAAGAAGTCAAGGTAAGGGTTCATAGGGCCATCAAAAGTTGTGATAAGCATGATGGCGTTTGTACCTCCGCCCGAAGCATTCGGGATAAGCGTCACCCGTGCATAATGCACGATATTAGACCCATCGAGCCCTTTTTGTACGCCTTCAACAAAGTTTGCATAAATTGCCTGGGCTGTTGCCTGTGATTTTTCATCCTGCTTTATGGGTACATAAAGTGTTAGTGGATTTGCCATGGTTATTTAATTTAGGTATTTAATTTAGTGGTGCTTACTCTGTTACAGGCTTTTCAGCTTAGGCCTTTATTTAATGTGTAAGGAAAGGTGTTGCTTAATAATTAAGATAAAGATATGTACATGCAGGCTAATGTGCAAGCGTTTATTAACGGTATTTAACAGGTGAAAACACGGTGGGATACGGGGGTGAAAAACACCAGGTAGGATGTTAAGAAAGATGAGCAACCAAGGTCACCAAATTAAGGTTTTAATATCGAATATCGAACCCCCAATATCGAATAATGAAGTGAAAGCCTTCGAAGTTCGATGTTCAAAATTCATTATCCGATATTAAATTTCTTCACCTTATTCCTTAACTTAATGACACTGTATCAGCAGTTTACTTCGTGAAAATGAGTCACGGTATCAAGCACATCGATAAACGTAACAGACTTATCACCATGCTCAAAAACTTCAACCTGCGGCACAATAGTATGGCCAACCACCTGGTGATAGCCTTCCAGCATATCTGCTATCATTTCCGAACGATCTGCCCAGGTAATTCCGCCGGGACCATATCCGCCCCGGGTGCTTCCGGCTTTGTGTAATAACTTTCGCTGGGCGGTTTGTTCTATTTTGTTGAAAAGATCGGCTATAGTATCTTTTTCATTTTTAATTTGCTGCAACAGGGGTAGTTCTAAAAATTCAGCATACCATGCATTTGTAACGCCCGCATGTGTAAATAAATGATTGCCGTTTTGGTAGGCAACTTTAAAAATATCTTTGTTACTATTAAACAAATAAGTTAATGCCCTTTGCATACCCGACCTGAAACCAGAGCAAAGAAAATTAGGATAGTATAAATACTGTACATCGTGGTTGCCGAGCAGTAGCTCAACTTTGTGATAATGCTTTTTCTTTAGCTTAATGATGTTTTCCAGGTTTTGGTATATTTCCTGATCAGGCAAAGTCCAATGGTCAACATAATCGCCAATAAAAACAATTTTATCATATGCTTTGGTATTGATATCCTTCCAGCAGTCTTTACCATGCAGGTCGCCAACGATAAGGTGTTTCATAACTTTTAATTAATAGAGCCATATAACGTGCAGCGGCTTATCCATCCAGGGATATTTAATGATTGAGAATGAAAAAGGCGATTTGTATATCAATATATCATAAAGCCGTTTTTCGATGGTTAATTCCCATTTGTCATCATGTTCAACCAATAAACCATCCCGTACCAGCCAATTCCCCCTAAACCCCTTAATCGAGGTTGCCCCAATAGCAGGCCAGTATTCGATCACAGCATTTATCAGCCCCTCTATTATTTTTTTATGTTCTTCGGAAACCGAAATGTCTTCATTAACCGGCTGCGACAATGGCAAACCACATAAAACTTTATTAAGTGGCAGCAAAGATTCCTCGGTATTGGCTATCCCTGATGCAACGTATTGCAGGTAGTGTACGGCTGCAATTTGTTTTGCAGTATCTATAAATTTTTTATCCTGCACCAGACCAAGGCGTTCAAAAAGAAGCGGGATATAATTATTTAAAAGGACAAGTCCGGCATTACTTATTAATATCCCCGTAATGTTTGCATTGGTTGTATCCACAGTATTTTAACGTTAATTGATAGTTAAATATATGAATTATACGGGTGGAGATATTGCTTCAATTTCGAATACTTAAAAATTCCAGTTATCCGTCCTGAAAGGCTCGGCTGGTAACCCGGATGAATTTTGCAGGTTGGTAACAGGTGCATTGGTGAAGGCATACCTTATAGCCTTTATTGGCAAAGGCGTTCCTTGCGGTGCGGTTACAATAATGGTATTGCCGCTGATCTTTGCCACTCCCTGTCTGAACACCTGATCGGTGCCGGCTACAAAAAAGAATTGATTTAATGAGGCATTACTTATAGTACTTAACCCGTTTGCAGTACCTGCAACAAAATTGACAGTAGCCGTATATTGGTTTGCCGAAAATGAAGCGTATTGCGGCCCGGTACATTGCACAGTTTGCCCATAAGTATAATTTAAAGCTAACAGGGCCAACCGGTCGCCAACCGGTTTTTTATTGCGTGGGTGATGGTTGTCTGGCTCGCCAACGTCCATCGTTACCGCCATACCGGTGCCTGTTAAAGCACGTATATTGGCCTGTGCTTCCCTGAACAGTGCTAAATAATCAGCTGTAAGATCTCCGCCAGGGGGGGTTGTACTGTTATAATCTTCGGCAAACGGAGTTAACTGAACATAGTAGAATGGCAGTGTGCCCTGGTTAAATTTTGTTCGCCAGCCCTTTATCAATGCCGAATTAAGCAAGGTATAATTACTTGGCGGTTCATCATGCTGGTTGTTCTCGCCCTGGTACCACGTAAACCCTTTGATTGATAAGTTTATTAAAGGATTGATCATCCCGTCATAGAATGTTGAGTTTCCGCCAAGATAATTTTGCGCCAGGATAGGGTCGTTTGCAATAGCTTCTACATTTGCCCAATCCTGGCAGTATGATCCATTAACAGCCGAAATAACAACGCCGATAGGGATATTTAATGAAGTATTTAGTTTTTGGGCAAAGTAATAAGCGATTGCACTCATGGTACCAACAGTTGCCGGTGAGCAGACACTCCATTTTACGGGAAGCTTAAAGTTAAAAATAGGCGAAGCTTCAGCATCTTCCTGAACCGTAAGCATACGTATCGAAGGGTAATTGGCAGCGGCAATTTCTGCCTGGTAGTTTAGCACACCGGTGAAAGGCGAGATCGAATCAACCGGATATACCATATTCGATTGTCCCGAGCAAACCCAAACATCGCCTATTACCACATTGGTAAGTATTGCGGCATCAAGGCCATCTGCCTTTGCCATAACGGTTTGTGGGTTGGCATTAGCAGTAGTGGCTGGTACCGATACGCTCCAATTGCCTCCTGTATCGGCCACAGCGTTAAATGTCGTTGTATTCCAGCTAACATTTACAGCTATTTTTAGTTTTGCCGGTGATTTTCCGCTAACTACGAACGGCTTATCGCGCTGTACAACCATATTGGTCTGCAATAGTGCAGAAAAAGAAATAGCGCCGCTTACAGGGGTAACCTTCTTCACAGGTGTAACCTCTTCTTTTTTTTTACAGCCTGCCAGTATAAACAGCAGCAATACAACACAAAACCACCTTGCTTTCATATATTATTGGTTGACTAAAAGTCTTAACATATAAATAAATGGCGGTTGATCATTTCTTTTTCTGATCGATTGGAAAAGCAACATCGATAAGTTTTAGTTATATGGTAATCGGCATAGATCTAATATCGACAGCAAAATAAACTTTATTTATTGTTATTGCAAAACAGGAACTTGTTTTGTTAAAATTTTAAGTAAGCGTTCACGAGAAAGCACATTTAAGGCGCAAAGATTCAGCGAGAATTAGGCCATAAAAAAGAAGGAACGGGTGGATTTTGTCAGTAGGCAACAATATTTAAATACTAAACCCTACCTATTTTCTTAATTCCGAAATCGAAATTCCGACTTCCGAAATCCTTTAAAACAGCTGTTCAATGATATCATCTGGAGATAGCCCCTCGGCTTCGGCATGGTAGCTGCGTACAATGCGGTGCCTTAATATCGGTTTTGCAATGGCTTTAACATCTTCAATATCAGGCGAATATTTCCCATTGATAACGGCATGGCATTTGGCGCCTAAAATTAAAAATTGCGATGCACGCGGGCCTGCGCCCCAGTTAAGCAATCGTTTTACCTGTGGAGCAGCATGTTCGCCGCCGGGGCGTGTTTTTGCAACAAGTTTTACAGCATATTCCATTACATTATCGGCTACCGGGATATTACGCACCAATTGCTGAAAATAAATGATCTGGTCGGCATTTAACAGTTTATTAACCGAGGGTTGTAAGGTTGAGGTTGTATTTTTAACTACCTGCAATTCCTGTGCGAACGTGGGGTAATTTAAGGCAACATTAAACATAAACCGGTCAAGCTGGGCTTCGGGCAGCGGGTACGTGCCTTCCTGCTCAATGGGGTTTTGGGTAGCCAAAACAAAAAAGGGTTGTGCAAGCCTATGTGTTATACCGGCTGCTGTAACTGCTTTTTCCTGCATGGCTTCTAATAAAGCAGCTTGCGTTTTAGGCGGCGTACGGTTAATTTCATCGGCAAGAATGATGTTTGCAAAAACCGGGCCTGGTATAAATTTAAAATTCCTGTCTTCGCCTAATATTTCGGAACCAATAATATCCGACGGCATCAGATCAGGCGTAAACTGGATGCGCTTAAAATCAAGGTCGAGTACCTGTGCTACAGTTTGCACCAGCAATGTTTTTGCCAGCCCTGGAACACCGACAAGCAGGCAATGCCCGTTACTAAAAATAGAAATAAGGACGAATTTAACAACTTCTTCCTGGCCTATTATAACTTTACTTATTTCGGTGGTTATTTGCTCATACGCATGCTTTAAAGCGTTGGCAGCTTCCACTTCCGAGCGGTGTTGCATATTTTAAGGTTTAACTTCAGCTGTGGTTACAGGGGTCGACCAACCTCTTAATGTAGGGCAGCCCTGGTATTCCGGGTCAATCTTAATAAAGGTTTCTTTTCTTCTCTTTTGGAACCACTCGCTCACCGTACGGTCAATTTTATTATTGGTAGCGTACTCTTTTATTTTAGGATAATCCTGTAGCAGGTTAATCTTATGCGCGTTGGTAGTCGATTTCAGGTACAATATTTTATAGCTTTTTTTGCCATCAGATCCGGTAAATAGTTGGGGCTTTGAAATGCTGCCTACCTTCATGGTATCAGTAGTAAGTGCAACCTGCGGATCAAGCCTGTCAGTAGGAATATAAGTTGTACGGGTTTCCACGTTATCGGCATTTAACATCATGCCGCCATTATATTTAGTATCCTTATTGTCGGAGTAATAAGCGGCTGCTGTCGAAAAATCTATATATTTATTATGCACCATCTGGTCGTACACACTATCAGCTTTTGCTTTGGCCCGGTCCAAACTTGCCTGGGTAGTTGCGGGTACAATTAATATATGGCGTACATGCACCTGCTCGCCACGTCGTTCAATAACCTGTAAAAAGTGAAAACCAAAATCACTTTCAAATACCGGTGAATATTCACCGGCCTTTAATTTAAAGGCCCATGCCGAAAATTCTTTAACAAAAGTACTACGGTCGTTAAAACCAAGGTCCCCACCTTCGGGCGCTGAACCGGGGTCCTGTGAATAAAGACGCGCCAGGGCGCCAAAATCTTCGCCGTTTTTCACCCTTTTTAGCAGATCTTCTGCTTTTTTACGGTACGCATCTTTTTCGGCATTGTTTAGTTTAGGGTTAAATTGTATTTCCCCAACTTCAACCTCTTTATTAACTACCGGCAGGCTGTCCTTATTTATCTTGCCAAAAAACTTTTTAACGTCCTCGGGGGTTGTATTTACATCCGTTGTTATTTTTTGCTGCATTTTTTGTGCAACGAGACCCTCTTTAATGTCAGGGCGTATTTCGTCTTTATATTGAATTACTGATCGTCCCAAAAATTGCTCAAGCCTGTCCTGTCCGCCTGCCCGTTGTATCATACCGCGCATTCTACGGTCAACGTCGGCGTCAACTTCATCATCTTTTACGTCCACGCTGTCAATCACCGCCTGTTGTGCCAACAACTTTTGGGTTAGCAGGCTTTGCAGTATCTGGCATTTGATATCGGGGTTGGGCGCGTTGCCCTGCGCCAGGTACGATGCATATTTTAATTCAATATCCGATTGAAGTATTATACTGCTGCCAACAACAGCCGCAATTTTATCCAGCGTATGTGTACGCGGCTGCGGCTGCGCTACTGCTATTGATATAAATAAAATAATACTTAAAACCGCTGTCCCTAATTTTTTCATGTACATTATAAATCCTAATTAAACTATCCCGATGTCATCGGGATTAAAAAGTTCCGAATTTCGGTAAAATTAATCAATTACAGCTGCATAATTAACCCTAATTAATAGGGCGCAACTATAATTGTGCGAATATGGCAATAATGCTTCAAACTGTTTAACTACTTTTGGTTAAAATTTGTTAAAGTGCGTTCTTTGCGATTGATTATTTACCACAAAGGGCACTAAGGAAGAAACACTAAGTTCACAAAGCTTTACCATTTTTACAGTGCCTTTTGTGAAACCTTTGCGTTCTTTGTGGTTTAATATCACCCATATTTCATAATCTGCCTGAATGAAAATAGAAAACCCGATTGCCTTTAGTTTTATTATGCCCGATGAACTTTACCTTTTAAATAAAGATAAAGCGACCACTACTGCTACTGCCGCTGCCGCTGCTACTGCTACTGCAACTATTCCTTCCGCGCGTGCACCAGTAGTTAAAACGCAGCTGGTTAATTTTAATTTTATGGGGGGCAACAAAAAGAAATTCCTGGTAATTGCCCATTATCCCGAGCTTGAGTTTATTCATGATACTCATTTAACGGCGTTAGAAAACATATTTAAGCGCCTGGAATTTAGTTTGGACGATGCCGCCATTTTTAATATTGCAAAATATGCTAATATCAACCATCAGCAAATATTGGATTTTTTTAAACCCGGAAAGTTGCTCATACTCGGTAGCCATGCCATCCCAGACGGCGCTGCGGAGCTTACGCTAAATCAACCCAGGCAGATAAATAACTGCAATACATTATTCAGTTTCAGTTTTGACGAGATGATGGACAGCAACGAAAATAAAAAAGCCTTTTGGGAACAAATGAAAAAGTTATAGTACGATGCAGCAATTAGTTTTCGCAACCAACAACCTGCATAAACTGGAAGAAGTAGCCGCCAAAATTGAAGGTAAGATAAAATTATTGAGCCTTGATGATATCGGTTGCCATGATGATATCGCCGAAACCGGCGCCACTTTCAGGGAAAATGCCTCCATAAAAAGTAATTACATCTATAATAAATACCATGTTAATTGTTTTGGCGATGACAGCGGTTTACAGGTTGATGCCCTGAACGGCGAGCCAGGCGTTTATTCTGCACGATATGCCGGCAAACACGGCGACCATGGTGCAAATATCGATAAAGTACTTGCGAAACTGGAAGGCATGGATAACCGCAAAGCGCGTTTTGTTACAGTGATCTCACTACTATGGAACGGCAAAGAATATTTTTTTGAAGGCACTGTTGAAGGTACCATCCGCCACGAACGCTCCGGCTCACAAGGTTTTGGTTACGACCCCATTTTCCAGCCTGATGGTTATGCAATAACTTTTGCTGAAATGACCCTCAACGAAAAAAACAGCATAAGCCATCGCGCAAGGGCGGTTGAAAAACTGGTTGGTTTTTTAGATGCTGTTTAAAAGACGAGAATTCGATATAAGAAAATCTTTTGCCCCATCGGGCGGCTACACGTTTGTAGAACTAATTTCCACCATTATGTTTTGCCCCGTCAGGGGTTGCCCTTCACGAATTGGGTAACCCCTGACGGGGCAAAATTTATTTTTAATTGTTTTCTACAAACGTGTAGCCCCGATGGGGCATTTTGCAATGGTATCCATTTTTTATATCGGACGCAGTTACAATAACATAATTGCGCGCTTATAAAATGGCTCAAAGCTACATATCACTTACTGGCTTTGCTGGCGGGTTTACGTGTTTTTTTGCCGTATCAATTTTGGGGATACTATCCTTTTTTATTTTAATCAGGGGCATTTTGCTGGTATCTACCTTTAACTTGCCGGTATCTACCTTTAGGGTGCTATCCTTACTGGTTTTTAGGGCAGGCAAATTCCCCTTTGGCAACGTAGTTTTTCCTTTTATGTTTTTACCGCCCGGAGCTTTTTTTGACGACGTTTTATCTGTTTTTGATTTGCCGGCAGGCGCTTTTCCGTCGGCAGTTTTTTTCTTATTGTACGATGGTATGATAGACTCTTTTGATACAGGCCTGTCCTTCGGCTTCCAGATAAACCCTTTTAATATTTTCTCATCTTCTTTAAATTTATTCAAGGGCGCATAGCTGTTTTCGGGCTTGGTATAAAAGCCCAGGTTGGTAACCTCATTGTTTTTAAAATCAACAACTATACGGCTGCTTAATGACCGCTGCATACCGCTAATGGTCATTTTCCCGCTGTCGCGCGAGAAATAAATACTCTCAGCATTGCCCTCAATATACATCTTATTCAGTTTGTCATTTTTAAAAAAGCCCCGCATTCGCCGGCCACTTACCTGGTTGAAATGTACAGAGTCGGTTTTTTCAATATTTACAATAAAAGCATTCGGGAACATTTTCATATTATCCAGCTTTTTATGTTTCATCTGCAGGTGTATGGTATCGCCAGATAGCTGCGACCCTTGCGTCCACATCATAGGGTTCACATAACATCGTATGGTGGAGTCGGCATTACTGTAAAACATTGAGTCGGACTTGGCCTGCAAATCAGATTTAAACATCTTAAAGTGGTGGTGCGCAATTATAATACGTATTCGCGCCGTATCGCTCGGCTCGGCCGCTTTTGCCGTTGAAATAGAATCGGCCACGCGTTTCTTCTCCAGACTGTCAAGCGCCAGCTGTTTTTTGCTAAGTGGTTTTACAACTTTTTTCTTAACCGCTACCGGTTTTGGCTTGCCAAAAAAATCACGCTGCCTGTAGCTGGTGTCAATAGTTATTTCTCTGCGGGTGGGAGTTAAAAACTTCGACTCTTTTACTTTTACCTTTGGTTTGGGTTTCGCTGTGGTATCCCTTGTATGGGCAAGGCGTTGCTGCGCCTGATATATTTTAAGGTCTTTATAGGTCAATATGCGCGTTTCAATAGTATCGGCCGACATATAGATCGAGTCCAACTTTACTTTCGATGTGTCCTTTGGCAAAATCATCTTTTTTAGCGTTGTATCCTTATCGCCGGGCTTAAGCTTTGTGGCGCTCTTTGGATTTGCAGCCGTTCTTTTTGTATTGCCGCTCTTTGCACCGCTAATTTTAGTTTGCGATAGTTTAGCTATGGAGTCTGCTGCTGCCTTGACGACCTTGCTTTGCGGCAGTTTAGCTAACGAGTCGATTGTACTTGCGCTGATCTTATTTTGCGCCATGCTCGCTATCGAATCAGCCCTTGCCTTAATGTTTTTATTTTGCGGCAGGTTGGCTACGGAATCTACTTTAGCCTTGATGTTTTTATTTTGCGGCAGGTTGGCTACAGAATCTACTTTCGCCTCTATCGCCCTTGAATTAGCGGGGGGCGTATTAACACTGCCGGGTATGGTTTTTTTTATCAGCTGCGCCATGGTTATCCCATTCTTGTTTTTTGCAGGCGCTTTTTTTAGCAATGAATCGGCTTTGGCAACAGAGTCTGCCTTAGCCGCTGAATCAGTTTTTGTGCTGTCGGTTTTTTCAGTAACCATTACTACATATGGGTCCTGGGTGATCACCGTCAGCTCATCGGCTTTTACATAAGTGCCTAATTCTCCTTTGATAGTCACTTTTTGTTCCTTATCGATAAAAGTGACACGCTTAACAGCCCTGCCATAACCTTTAAGCTTATCGTAAAATAGGCTATCCCCTTTTAATGATTTTGTGCCTGAATGGTACAGGTTATTTTTCCCGAAAGCAGCTTGTTCGGTTTTGGTATCATAGTCGCCGTTTTCGGTATAAAGCGTATCCCTGTCGTTTTGTTTTTCGCCTTTTTTCGGGACGCTGTAAATATTCGTCGGCCCATAAAAATAAGAGATCTTGCTACCTGTATTATAGCGCATAGTATCGGTTATTACCAATGCATCGGGCGTTGTAAGCGATACATTATACCTGAAGTACGAATCGCGCGTAAATGCAAAATAATAACCGTTTTTGCTTAGCAGCGTATTATCCTTATTCACCAGCTTGCCACCATCGGTATAAGTGCCTATCCGGGTAGCTGTGTTATAGTTAAGGTGATTGGTTGTTAACGTGGCATCTTTATCAACCATTTTTACATTATCAGTAAGGATGGCAATTTTAGTGTTGCCATCATAATGTAGCTTGTCCGAGTAAATATGCAGCGTATCGCCCTGGTTAATAACCACGTGGCCAAAGCAATCCACAAGGTTGTCTTGGGCGTAAAAATAGGCGCTATCAGAGGTAAGGGTCGAATAATCCTGCTTAAATGTGCCCTGGTATACCTTTATCACATCCTTGCCATTTAATTTTATACCAGTACTGTTTTGGGATTTTACCAGGATAACTATCGACTTTTTTTGGCCCATAGCCGTCGCCGCCATCAGCAATAACAAAAAGCTTAACACATATTTACTCACGATGGCAAAATTAGTTTTTTGTTGGGGTTTTAAATTAATAATTTTGATGGATGCTGCCTGTTAAAGTTTTCACTGATTTTATTGAACAAAATAGCTTATTTGGCCAAGATAGCCAAATACTTGCTGCCGTAAGCGGGGGTATGGATTCTGTAGTGATGGCGCATTTGCTCAAATCTGCGGGGGTAAATTTTGGTATAGCACATTGTAATTTTCAGTTGCGCGGCCAGGAATCGTTGCGCGATCAGCAATTTTGCAACAACCTGGCCAAACAGCTCGGTGTACCTTTTCATAGCATTGCCTTCGATACTTTGGCCTATGCCGCCGGTGAAAAAATATCAACACAAATGGCAGCGCGGCAGCTTCGTTATCAATGGTTTGAACACGTACGGCAACAATCGGGATACGATGCTATCGCGCTTGCACACCACCAAAACGATGCAATTGAAACAATATTGTTAAACCTTACACGCGGTACGGGCATTGCCGGCATGCATGGCATTTTGCCAAAAAACGGACTGTTGGTGAGGCCTTTATTGTTTTTAACCCGTGAAGACATACAAAATATTATTGACCAAAACGGACTGCCTCATGTTGAGGACAGCTCAAATTCATCCATAAAATATGCGCGCAATAAAATAAGGCACGAGGTAATTCCCAAACTAAAGGAGTTAAACCCCAACCTTGAACAAACCTTTGAAAATAACCTGGTGCATTTCCGCGACCTGGAATTATTTTTAGATAAACAGATAGCTGAATTAAAAGACAAGCTATTTGTCCCTCACGGAAATGAACTGCATATCCCTGTTGAGCAAATTAAAAAGCTGGAACCGAAACGGCTGCTGCTTTTTAAACTGCTACAGGATTATGGTTTTAACGAGGCAATCATCGATGACCTTATTGCGGCATTGGATAAACATGCCGGGAAGGTATTTGAAACGCCTGCGTTCAAGCTAATACTTGACCGTGGCAAACTGATATTAGCAAAACAAACCCCGGACAATCACAAAGAGCTATTGATAACTATAAACGACCATGAAATAAATTATGCAGACTATAAGCTAACAATTTTACATGATGATAGTCCGTTGATTGTAAAAGATAATCCAATGGCGGTATCTATCGATACTGACCTGCTTAAATACCCGTTAACATTACGCCCCTGGCAGCAAGGCGATCATTTTCATCCATTGGGGATGAAGGGAAATAAAAAAGTAAGTGATTTTTTTATCGCCCAAAAAATCCCGCTGCACGAAAAAAGCGGGATACCATTGTTAGTTAATGGCAACGGCGAAATAATATGGATAGGGGGCTACCGCCCGGATGAAAGGTATAAAGTAGGTAGGAAAACTAAAAAAGTTACTATATTCGAACTGTACAAAATGAATTAATTTGAAGATTTGAAAATGTGACAATTTGAAAATGACCTCCGGAAGTTTTCAAATAAAAAAAGCAATTTTCAAATTTTCAAATTACCAAATTTTCAAATTATCAACATGAATAGCGAAAGACCGGTTTTTATTGAAAAACAATACCTTGGCAGGGAATGGATACCCGTTACCATCCGCCTGGTTTTGGCCACATGCTGTTTTGCCGCTTACACCTTTAACTTTTTTACAGACGCACAAAACAAAGCTGATATCCTTGCGGTAGTGGGCTTCGCCATTATAATCATCTCTATTTTAATGGGTTTCCTGCTGCATTACCGCACCCGGGTACTCAACAAAAGTGTACTCATCGACGGCCTGTGGACAACACGCCTCGTAAAAATAGATCTTAACAGTATAGTTAAAGTTGAAAAGGGGGAGTATAGCAGGTATCTTTTCAATAATCCGGTATATAATCTTCATACCAAAGGTGCTATCCGCTTTTTTGCGGCCGGTAAAGAAGCCCTTTATTTAACTGACAGGGATGGCCTGGTATATATCATAGGTACTCAGCAAGCCAACGAGTTTTTAAGGGCAGTGCAGGAAGAGATGAAGAAATAAGTCTCAAGCCTAAAGTCCGAAGTCTTCAGTCGGATTTATTTAACGCCCTTGACTTAAGACTTCGGGCTTAAAACAAGATCACTCCTTACAGGGTAATGATCTGACAGTTTTTTTTCAATAATCTGGTACGTGGCTACATTAAATCGGGGGCAGGCCATAATATAATCTATTTGGAAATTTGGGAAATTGCCGTTATAAGTCCGGCCAAAGCCATATCCTTTTTCGCGAAAAGCATTTTTTAAACCATGGGCCATATAATTAACCGCGTAGGAGGCAGGCGTGTCGTTAAAATCACCCGAAATAATATAAGGATAGTGGCATTGTGCCGCATGGTCTTTTATTTTAACCACCTGGCCGCTTCTTTTAATAAAAGCGCTTTTTAATTTACTCCCCAACCGTCGGGCTGACGACACATCGGCAGGCGCCCCCTGCTGGGTTATACTGTTGATATATTTATAATCTTCGGGATCGAAACGTATGGATTGCAAATGTACACTGTATATCCTCAGCGTATCTTTACCCTTTTTTACATCAATATATATGCAGGCATTTTCACTTTTTCTATCCGAAAAGGGGATCAGGCCATGGTTTACTATAGGGAATTTGGAGAAAATAGCGATGCCGATAGCTTCGGTGCTGTTAAAAACCACCGGTTCAAAGTAATAATAAGTTGTACCCATTATTTTTGCTATCGAATCGCGCATATCATACTCACCATGGCTGCGGGTATAAAATTCCTGTATACCAATAATATCGGGTTGCTGCTGGTTTATGATGTCTAATATGTCATGCTTAGTTGATACATCATTTTTTGAGCCGTACCGTTTAAAATTATGTACGTTGTAAGTCATCATCCTGATGTTGCCGATATCTGCTGGCTTTGCCGTACCATCACCAAAAGAATGGAAGCCAAAATTATTGCTTAGTACACCCCATCCGCATGCAATACAAATAACCGAAACCAGCGCATACCACTTTTTCCGCAGGAACCAGTAAATGATCATGATTATGTTGGCCATCAGTAAAAAAGGGTATGCGAGGCCAAAAAAAGCAAATTCCCATACTTTTTTGGGATCAGTAGAAGGGGCGAAGTAGCTGATTATTAATGCGAGGCATAACAGGGCGTTTAACCATAATATAATTTTATCGATAAAATATAATTTGGTGTTACCCTTCATCTTTGCTGGCCCTGAATAATACTTCTTTTTCCTGCTTGCTCAGGTTATCATAACCTGACCGGGAAATTTTATCTAATATAAGATCAATTTCTTCTTGCCGGGGAAGATCGTAGGGTTTTTTTGAAGTATTGTTCGAAACAACTTTAAGATTTGGCTTTGGTTTGAATAGGTTGGCAATATTGGCTATCCAATCACTGCCTTTTTGTAACCGCTTAATATACAGAAATCCGGTCAGGGCACCGCCAAGGTGCGATAGCTCACCGCCTGCGTTAAGGCCGGCAATGCCTAAAAAGTCTAAAATTATAAAAAACAGAACCAACCACTTTAGCCTTACCGGGCCAATTAAAATTAAGGATATCTGGTAATCGGGCAAAAGGGTAGCAGTGGCAACGATTATGGCCATTACGGCTGCTGATGCTCCAACCAATATGTTGGTTGCGGCCTCATTGGTGTGTGTAAAAATCGGGAAAACATTATAGCTGAACACAAATAGGAAAGCTCCTGCCAGGCCCCCCATCAGGTACAGGCCCAAAGTGCGCTTTTTACCCAGGTACTCTTCAAATATTTGCCCGAACCAGTAAAACCATAACATATTGAACAAAATATGCCATATACCGGCATGCATAAACATGTAGGTAACTGGTGTCCAAAAATGTGTAAGTAGTTTTGGTAACGATGCAGGCAGCCAGAGGTACTCCTGGCTGTAATAGCTTATAGCAGGAGTGTTGAACAGGTACTTCCCAATAATATCCAGTATATTAACCAGCAAAAAAACAGCAACGTTGATCCCTATAAGCAGGTTTAACTTACTGCCCGAGCGGAGCACTTTAGTTTGTATATTTTGCCACAGGGTACTCATAGAAATGAAAAAGGTATATTGTTGATAACCGAAATTTTTAAAAAAAGTTGTTTTGTTTTTTGTATTTTACAATATACAAACAGTATGGTAATTTTCAGCCGGTTAATAAAAATTTTACACTTACCTGTACCGCCATATTTTTATAAGGATAAAGCCAAGCAGTGCGCCGCCCAAATGCGCAAAATGCGCCACATTATCGCCCCCAAACTGACCCACACCTAAAACTATTTCTACTATTATATACACCGGGATAATATACTTGGCCTTAACAGGTACAGGGATGAAAAGGATCATCAATTCCAGATCGGGGTATAACATCCCGAATGCTACCAGCAAACCAAATATGGCACCTGAGGCACCAACTGTAGGATAGTAAATCGCTGATAACTTATCAATAGTTAATTGGTCAATTGGTGATCCCGACGCTGACGCTAATGTAAAACCGCCAATCAATGAGTGTATTTCGATGGCCTGTACCAGCATTTGAAACAACGCTGCACCAATACCGCAAATAAAATAGAGATTGAAGAAACGTTTGGGACCAATAGCGTATTCTAATATAGGCCCAAACGAGAACAGTGCGAACATGTTGAAAAGGATATGTGTCCACCCGCCATGCAGAAACATGTAAGTCAGTATCTGCCAAACCTTGAAATTAGGTGAGTCAAAATAGAATAAGCCTAAATTATCAACAACTAATCCCTGGTATTTAGCCTGGCTCAATACAATAAAAGGTATAAAACAAATAAGGTTGATGATCAGCAGGTTTTTTGTTACCGGCGTTAAATTGGCAAAGGGTGACTGGCTATTTCCGTTCATATATATTTTAATTCCTTCGGTTTATTTTTCAAATCGTTCTAAAAGCTCGTTCAATGTAAAAGTAGTGATCACCAGCTTACCGTTTAAGGCAAGGTTTGGCATCTGGCAGGCAAAAAGCTGGTCGATCAATAAATTCATTTCCTCTAATGACATCCTTGTGCCTGTTTTCGTTGCAGCATTTCTTGCCAATGACCGCGCAAGGCTGTCACGTTTATCAAGTCTTAAAATTGCCTGGTTATTTTTATAGCCCTCCAGCAATTGCTCAAGCAGTTCGTGTTCGCCAACATTGTTTAAATCGGCGGGTATGCCTTCAACAACCACTGTGTTTTTGCCAAACTCACGTATATCAAACCCCAGGGCGCGAATATCGGGTAAAAGTTCCTTTAATAATTCAAAATCGCTGCTATTTAATGTAACAGATTGCGGAAAAAGGCTTTGCTGGCTTACGCCCGAATGATTTTGCAGCTGCTGCAAAAAGCGCTCGTACAAAATACGCTCGTGCGCCGCCTGTTGGTTGATGACCATAAAACCTGATTTTATTGGCGAAAGGATAAACCTGTTATGCACCTGGAAAAGCTGCCGCTCGCTGGGCTTGCTAATATCCTGGTCATCTGCAATAATGCTTTGCTCCTCGTGCATCTCATGCTGCACTGCCGTATCTTTTTTGCTGATGGCATAAAGTGTATCCCAGTTTTGCGGGATGGGCGAGCTACGGTAGCTGCCGCTGCTGTTACGCGCCGGGGCATCATACGTTTCAACTTTATCCGTATTAAAAGGGTTAAAATCAGGATTAAAGGTAATAGTTGGCGCCACTATTTCTTCAAGCGGTTTCAGGGTAACCAAATGCTCGATGCCGCTATCCTTATCAAAATCAAGGCTGGGCGTAATATTATACCTGCCCAGCGACCGTTTTACCGCCGAGCGGATAATGGCATAAATGGTTTGTTCGTCCTGGTATTTTATTTCGGTTTTGGTAGGATGGACGTTAATGTCAATTTTGGCCGGATCTATCTCAATAAACAAAACATATAACGGATAAGTGTCGTCAGCCAACAGCTCTTTAAAAGCCATCAGCACGGCGTGATTTAAGTAGGCATCCTTTATAAAACGGTTGTTCACAAAAAAGAATTGTTCGCCGCGCGTTCGCCGGGCGTATTCCGGTTTGCCAACAAATCCGTTGAGTTTGATAACGGTGGTATCTTCCTCTACCGGCACCAGCCGTTCGTTATATTCCCGGCCAAGTAAATGAATAATGCGTTGCTTAAGCGTTGAAGCTGGTAAGTGATAAATTTCCTGCCCGTCGTTATGTAAAGTAAAAAACACCTGCGGAATTGCCAGCGCCACGCGCTGAAATTCATCAATAATATGCCGCATTTCAACCGGGTTACTTTTTAAAAAGTTACGGCGGGCAGGGGTATTGTAAAATAAATTTTTAACACTGATAGACGTCCCGGTATTGGCCGAACAAGCCTCCTGGCTTAATACTTCCGATCCCTCGATGATGATGCAGGTGCCCAGTTCATCTTCGTGCCGACGGGTTTTTAGTTCAACCTGTGCTATAGCGGCAATAGAGGCCATGGCCTCGCCCCTGAAACCCATGGTACGGATAGCAAAAAGGTCTTCGGCCTTGCGTATTTTCGAGGTGGCATGCCGCTCAAAACTCATACGGGCATCGGTAAGGCTCATGCCGCAGCCATTATCGATAACCTGTATCAGCGCTTTGCCTGCTTCTTTTAGTATCAATTGTATCTTATCCGCCCCTGCGTCAAGCGCATTCTCCACCAGTTCTTTTACAGCTGATGCCGGCCGCTGCACTACTTCCCCGGCAGCTATCTGGTTGGCTACGGAGTCGGGTAAAAGCTGTATTATATCTGGCATTTTGTAAAAATTCCCTTCATTTTCGTTTTCGGTGCTAAATTAATTATTTAATGGCATAACTTTAATGGCCTCGGGTAAAGGAAAACTGCCTTACCCTCTTTTTTGCCTGGTGGCTGTGGGACAACTAAAGCGA
>JABDCF010000070.1 GCA_013288235.1 Bacteroidota bacterium
GTCGAATGTTCCCTGCAATGCAGCGCCAACATCGAATGAGTTATTTTTGTGAAAATCGGTGATGGTCCTTTCTATTGAACGGTATCCCCAGGTTGTTTCCGAAAGGCTGGTTGGCGCGTTGGTACCTGGCTCGTTCAATGCAAAGCTCGGGGTGCTTAATTCACCAATAACAAAGTCTGTTCCTGCCCAAATATCCCTTGCCCTTATGTTAATGTTTTTGATATAAAAAGCCATCTTGTTATCAGCAAGGTTATCGCTGTTTTGTACAGTTGATGTACCAACTGTTCCAACATTTGCAGTTGGCTCAGATGCAAGCAAAAGTTCCGCTTTAAATTTCTTGGTTATCTCGTAATCATAACCTAAGTAAATACGACGGAACTGAAACGCGTTTCTGTAGGTAGGGACCCCACTGTAATTTGTTTCAGCACCCCTGTTGCTTGGGGTTGCAGCGGCCACGCCTGTAGCGCCAACAATGTCAGCATCTGAATGGGCTGCATAGTAAAAATCCCCGAATGTATAGCCCCATACCCTTCTTTGTGGTTTCCAGGCAGTATCAGGGTCAGCAGCAACTTTTGCTGCCATTTTCTCATCAGCCCTGGCTTCAGCTTTTTCTTTGGCTTTAGCTTTTTCTTCAGCTTTTGCGTCAGTTTTAGTAACAACAGTTGCTGTATTTACTGTTGTCGCAGTTTGCGTATCGCCTGCTAAAGAGGTTGATTGAGCTTTCGCGGCAAAACCTATTACTGTTAAACCTGTCAGTAAGGCTGCACTAAAAAGTTTTGTAAACATTTTTTTCATAATCAATTGGGATTAAATAAATTTTGCCCCAAAGGTGCATACCCCCCGTTATCTGAATGTTAAGGAATAATTAAGGTTTGGTTATATTATGTAAATGTTAAATTGATATACAATAAGTAAAATATATTTTAAAAAGGCGTTTTATTTTCAATAAATGCAATATATAACATTGCAAATCAACCATTTAAAGTAAAGGTTAAATCAACCCAAATTGGTAACACTAAATTAACATGAGCTAATTTTTGTTTAATATTGGATTAATATAGTGCGATTACTTTTGGGTTCTCCCAAAAGAAGAACAGTGCATGAAGACGTTATTCAATGATTTCCTTTCCAACAAAGCTTTATTTTTTAATCATTTTGATAATGCAGCAAAAAACATAGTCGAAATGGCATACATGCTGCACCTTATGGTGAATGCTACCGATGCCTGTGAACGTGAAACAATAACTAAGCAAATTGGCAAAAAAGAAAATATAGGCGATGACATAACACATAAAATTTACCTGGCGCTGCATAAAGTTTTGTTTTCCCCACTAAGTCGAAATGATATTCATGCGTTAGCTTCGGCTATTGATGATGTTGCAGATACCATAAAAGAGGCAAGCGGCAGGATGCACCTTTATAATATCGATGAATATGATCCGGCCATAAAAGAAATAGCGGCCATTATATTAAAGGCAAGTCTTGAAATTGAAAAGGCTGTTGTTTTATTAAGGTCATCTAAAAAAGCTGGAGAACTGCCTATGGTATGTTCTACGGTTAAGGCATATGAGCGGCAGTCGTGCAATGTTTATTTCCAGGCTGTAGCCCAACTTTTTGAAGTGGAAAAAAACCCGATAAGATTGCTCAAATATCGTGAGATATTATTCGCACTGGAAACATCTGTAAACAAATGCAAAAAGGTTACAGATATACTGAATGTTATTTTGATAAACGGGTGAGGGGATTTACGAATTACGATTTTAGATTTACGATTTAGTTATTCGGCAGTACAGTTCAACTATTTTGCAATAATTTATAAAATCGTAAATCTAAAATTAACTCATCCAGCTTTTTGCTCACCACCAAATCCCCGTTCGCGCAATTCTTTAATTTCTATTTCATATGCGCGCATACGGGCATGTAGTATATCAAGTTCTGTGCGCATCATTTGTATTTCGGTAATAAGCTTGGCTGATTCGGGCTTGTTGATTTTTTTTTCGCCGGTACCGAGTATGAGCCACTCTGGCGAATATTTTAACTGGAAACAAAGTTTACGTATGAGATAGTAACTTACGTCTTGTTTTTTATTGATCACCTTGCTGATAAAACCCTGATCCACTCCTATTGCACCTGCCAATGCAAGCTGGCCGCCATGTTCTTTCACAATCACCTTTAATCTTTTTACTATTGCTTCGTCAGACATTTGGCTGCAATAATAATGATTTCGGAATACGGAATTTAGATTTCGGAATTATTTTATTTTACGTGGAAATTATTTTCATTTATAAATCACAGATAGAACATCCGGATCGAATTCGGAAGGAAAAGCATTTTATGATTGCCAGGTTAAGTTGAATATATTTTAGCTTAGTGGTTGATAAAATGTTTTAACTTAATCAACCACTCATCTAATCACCCAATAGACTAACAAGCAAGCTCAAATGATCCGCCCTGGCTTTGCACTTGTTCAAGCAATTGGTCGAGTTTCACGTTGTAAGCTTCAAGCGATATTTGCCCGTTATTATATTTTGCAGACAGCAACTTAAGTTCCTGAACTTTTGATTGCCTGTTGTTTTCTGATTGATTATTATAAATATTAGCCATTGATGCGGCAGCAGCCATATTCTGTGGCATATCATCAAAGCGCAATGCCGTTTTTAGCGCGCTAATTTTTTGCTCAGTTGATTTTAGCATAAATAATGGCGGTACGCTCCTTGTTTCTTTTAAAACCGTATTAACCTTTATGGTTTGTTTTTTATCAAACAATAATATTAAAACTACTATAGCCACCCCTGCCAATGAAAAAAAAAATAAAAATTCCATAACTGTAAAATATCAATAAAATCAATCAATTTGACTCTGGTGTATTTTTACGGTACTAACTGATAAGGGGTTGCGATATTTTAATATTTATTTTTGAACAATGATAGATGGCCGCTGGCTATAAGAGTTTTCGGGGAATTTATCTAATTAATGGACAAACTATAACTTATGGTCTAGGGTCTTCTCATAGCAATAAAATCGCAGGTTAGGCCTGAAACCAAGGCCAATTTCGCCTGCAAATTGATAACCTAATTTAGGGAAAAGCTTTTGAGTAGCCTGGTTAGTTGTATTGGTATCAATTCGTAAAAAATGTATACCCCGTCTTATCGCTTCCTGCTCGGCCTGCATTAACAGCGCTGCGGCTATGCCCCTGCCCCTGTAATTTTCGCTTACGGCCAGCCGGTGCGTTACTATCGCAGTTTCATTAATATCCCAGCCAACATCGGCATATTCAGGTTCCTGGTCGGTGGTTATGGCCGCTACGCCAGCGATGGCGCCATCAATATCAGCAACCCAAAGTTGATTTAAGGCAATATCTTTTTCAAATACCTTTGCGTTTGGATAGGTGCTGTCCCACTGAAAATTTCCGAGGGCATTCATGGCGGGCACAACTTCGACAATCAGTTGCATTATTGGAGGGATATCATTTAATGTAGCGAGGCGGATGAGCATGAAATATATTTTTTTTCGAAAATATTTTAATTATTTGATGACAGAAAATATTTCAATTAACATTTACTTCTGGAATATCATACGCAGCAAGCGTTTTTAACATATCTTTCCTAATATAACTAAGGGATTGCAAAAAACGTAAGGCATCATCGTCATAAGCCCTTTTACTTATGCCGAACAGAAGTCCTCCTTTGTGGCCGGCCTTATCGGTGTAATTTTTGTAGCGCTTACCGCTTCGCTATTGCCGTCACTCAAAATAAAATCCAAAAGAAATTCGCCACTATCCTGATTTTTTTGCAGTTCATAGTTAGTAACCATATCATTTTTTTTCCTTGCTATTAGTTCGTTAATTTTTACCTTAACCATGTCGAACGCAGGCGTATCAATTACCAGGAAATCAACTAATAACATGCTGCCATAATGATCAACCGATTCACGTTTCGGAATATATTCCTGTTTATAATAGTTGCTTACAGGGTGCGAACTCCATACTAATTTATAATCTGTTTTATTGTAACTTAAAATATTGCTTGTATTCAAATAGTTTATCACATCCTTATTTGTTTTAATATCAAAACTTGTGTTTAGTAATAAAATTAAAGGCAACAGAAAATAGGATGTCTTTTTCATTGGTAATGATTTATATTTTCTAAAGCTAAATAAATGTCCGCATTCAAAAGTGTTTGGATGTTGATTAAAGAGTTAATGATTGCATAATGTCAATTTTTTAAGACATCTGCAAACTACCCTCCTACCACAATCTTCTTCTTAACGGCCTCATGCAATATTTTAATAATGCGCGATGGACTCTTCCACTCAAACAAATGGATCAACCAAATGGTAAACCGTATCATCCCCTTATTTTGTATAAGTTGCTGCCCGAGTTGTTTAATAGTTTCATCCCGTTGGGTAATACATGTATTGTAATCGGCGCCCTGTTTTGTTGCCAGTTCTTCAGCAAAGCACCAGGCGCCGTCTCTTGCATTATCTATACTGAATTGTATCAATATGGATGTTTGGTTGTCCGAATGTAAGCCCAATAATGATAATAATGGTGAAACACGGTCAATATCATTCAGCACCTGGTAGGTTAAGGAGGAGATAATAGTATTTATAGCATCGAAATCTTTTTGAACATTGTCAAGCTGACCACCAGATACCGTAACGGCAGCAATGCCAAGATCAAGGTTGATGTGGGCGTTCATGCCAAGCAGTAAATGTTGTAATACCAGCAACGAGGAGTTATTGAGAGCTTCAAAAGCCACCTGCCACGATGCTGAAAGCGGCTGTTTATTTTTCCAGGCATTTAGCGCATCAAGGTACCGGCTGGCAAAAATCACATCAAATTGCTCCATAAGTGGGCCATTTTGAAACTGGCCTTTGGCAATACCTTCTTTTACATTTGCTGTTACCTTATAATATAAGGCAGCAAAATAGCCTATCCTGCTATTGGTTTTAATACCCTCGGCAATTATGCTTTCTAATTGTACAAGAATGTCGTCAATAGTGGTTGCAGGCATAATAAGCTATTTGATTAAATGATTTTTCCTGAAATCTTATTATTTTCAAACAGTTGTTTCCAGGGACAATGCAATGAGCTTATTACGAAGATACAGCTTTAGTTAATCTTATATTTACCCGATTTCTGCTTAAACTGAACAATTATTATCCATAACAGCAAAATAGCTATTGTATAAAATCCAAGGTTTTGTGAAAAGCCGCCGGCGCTTAGTTGATTTAAAATAAAACGGATAAACAGGTTTAGCATCATAACTATTTTAATACAGCACGGTTGAACGTGATAAACCCTTAAAAGGTTTCCTTGTATATCCTAACCAATAATGTAACGAAATATTATATCTCGTAACGAAATTTATCATTTTTTGGGATATCTAATTAAGCAGTTTTTTAAGAAAAACTAAAAAACAGATAACTCAATCAGCAACTCCGTCACGTGTAGCATGCTCAAAATAAGCCAGGATATTATCGTGTATCTCACTATCATTTCCTTTAACCCATCTCAAATGAATAGTTATCATGCTGCCATGATCCGATTCAAATTTCAGGTATATTACTATTGTCGAAGCGCTTCTTCCGCGAACAAGGCTAATTTCTTTTATATCTTCCCAATTGATGCTTACATCCCGGATATAATCACTGATCCCCTCATCATCCAGTTGAAGCGCGGTATTACCCTTTAAAGCAGGCACCAGTCGCTGTGTAACAAGCAGCGTTACCATAAACAGGAAAAAAAATAAAAACACACCAAAAACACTCCAGGCCAGTGTGTTATTAGCCGACATGACATTGAAAAGCAACAGCAGCATTAATACAATCATTAATACAATAGCACCGACGCTAAACTTAAGGCTGTAAGGGTATATTGCAGGCTGTGGCATGGGTATAATTAGTGAGTTATTGAATTAGTGATTTTTTTATTTGGCCATGATCTTGGTTAATAAATTCCGGGATTCAACTTTCATCCCTTCATATAACAAATTGAAATTCCAAATTCCACCTCGACAATTCACCAATCCGAAATCGAATTTCCGAAATCCAAAATCCCCTAATGGTTATGTTTCTTATGAATATCCTTAACCAAACATAGCTTTTTAATGTCAGCTATTTTTACCACAAAAGGCGAATACTTCAAGCGGTTGCCAATCATCTCTGTTACATTATCCGAATGTGCAATAACTTCATCTTCACTATCGCCGGCCAGCAGGCGTTTATACATACGATAATCGCCCCATTCAATATAGTACACCTCGCCCGGCAATATTTTTTTATCATGTATTATCTTTAGTGCTACCCAGCAGCCGTTTTCCAGATAAGGGTACATAGAATGCCCCCAAACCGGCAAAGCAAAATCGCAATCCTCTATCCCGGGGAAATTCATATGCCCAACAGGCTCTTTATCATTAATATCATTATAAACTTCAACACCAGTTGCAGTAGCTATTATTTCGTACATCGGGATACCTTCAGATGACCTGGCAATCATGGTATTTTCAGAATTTACTGTATTTTTTTTACCGATTAAGAAATCACCGTACTTATCCTTAAATATCTTTAACTTTTCTGGATCAATATTTTGCCGGCTCTTGATAATTTCTGTAATTGAGCTTGCATTGTTAAAGCCAAGCGCCTCAGCAAGCTGGGCATTACTGTTAAATGCCTTGCCTTTAAGCTGGTTATATAGTATAATAAACTCCAGCGTTTCAGGTCGTATAGTCTTTATCTTATTGGGTTTCACTTCAGTATCCATAAGCTTAAAAATTATTTTGCTTTTTTCTTGATTTTATTAAAGATATTTCTTTATATTTGTTCTGTAATAATTGCCTAATGTACTACAAATTTTGACAAAAACAAATATGCTAAGTAAAGAATATCAAGAAAATTTATTTATGGATTTTGCACCTCCATAAAGATCATTAGCGTTGCCCGCCCGGGCAAGCAAAACAAACACCTATTCTGCAACAATATCCAAAACTCCCGCACTTTCGGATTTTTCCGACTTTCGGACTTAAACAACTAAACCGATGCACCTCGCATATTCAGCCATTAATACAATTAACAATAGTCAGCCTTTGCCTGCCGGCAGCAATCAGCATCAATACGACAATGAATTGATGCTCCGTTACCAGGCTTATCAAACAGCCTGCAATAAATATAGTAGCGAAATTGCTGCAATACAGAAATACATCCCCGGCTGGTTGCCGAAATTCCGATAGTTCATAGTCCATGGCTCATAGCCGGACCTTGCATTCAGAACTATCAACCATGATGCATGAACAAAAAAACCAAACCAATGATAAAGATCAACCAAAAATTAAAAGACAAACTATGGTGGCTCGTAATCTCAGTTGATTACGACTATAGCCGCATTACCGTAGCCGACCATGATTTCAACGATGAAACATTAACTCTATGGCTCGAAGACAAGCATGATTTTAAAAACTCGCTTGACGAATGTTTACAGCTTGATATAAGCGCAAAACAATTTGCCAAACTAATAAAGGCCGAAAACCTGAACAGCTACGAAGGCAGCAAAATGCACCCGACCAAAAACTTTGTGTATAAAACCCGTATCGAAGTTAATGAGCCTATTACCTGGTACCTTGACGATGCTACCCTTACCGAACAACAGTGGGCCCGCGAAATGGTGCTGAAGCAAGTGCTTACACAACTCGTGGAAACAGAAGCAAGAGGAACCGAGGACTGGTAGGGGCTATAAGTGGAATTTTTTTACTAAATTATGCCAATTAGCATAATTTACATAATTAAATATAACTCTTTCCGACTCCTTATCAAACAATCAAATTAACCGTCAACAAATAATCGAAATATGAATACAATGAACCATCCAAGGCCTTGGGTAATCCTATTGCTTTTAGGGATCTTACTAACTTTTATGCTCATCATTCTTAAAAATTCAAATAAGGAGAATGATTTGCAGCAAAAAATTTATGACCACCTGGAAATTAAGGATACTATTTAGGTTCAAAAATTTCCCTATGAAAATCACGACACAAAAAAAGCTCCCCGGTATTCCGGAGAGCTTTTCAACTAAAAAAGAATAATATTATTGGTAATTAATTACGTCTGAAACCACCTTTACCACCACCTGCGTTAAAACCCGGACCTTTGTCCTCGGCAACGTTAACAGTGATCCTGCGGCCATAATAGCTCGCGCCATTCATGCACCTAATCGCCTCTTTTGCTTCTGTTTCATTCACCATTTCAACAAAACCAAAACCCTTACTCTCTTTTGTTTCGCGGTCTTTAATTATCCTGAGCGATTTTACAGGCCCAAAATCACCAAAGACAGCAGTTAATTCAGCCTCATCCACTTCTAATGGCAGGCCTGCAATAAATACTTTCATCAATATTTTTAAATTTATGCAAAGATAGTCAAAAAAAGGCGCATTTTTTGAGGTGAAAGGTGAAAGGTAAAAGGTGAAGGGTTTTATTACGTTGGGATTACAAGACCAACGCCCAAATCCAGCTCGCAAGCATGGCTGTGCTTTAGTTATTAAAATATAGCCCGTATTTTAATGAGGTTTTAAAAATATCCCCTTCGGGGTCACTCGAGAAGAGGCGCATAGGATTGTGTATTAGCAGGGTGTGTTAGCCATAATGCCATCACAATACAACCGGGAAATTGCCTTCCGAAGTTTCAAAAACTCGGGAAGGCTGTTCTATTTAGCGTCCTCCTTATAAGTTTTTAATGTATCTGTTAAAAACCAATATAACTCATCATAATCACATTTTAAAAAATTTGTATTTATTACTGCTGGGCTGCCATATTTGTTATAGCTATCTGAAGCTGACCTACGTTTAAATATATTCGATTGACTTTGTATAAATTCCTCGGGGCTATTAACATGAACGACAATGGACATTGGATAATCCCCTTCTTCTTTATCGATCTTTGTTATATTATTCCAGTTTATAAACCCACACGACGCTACATATGAATTATTCATAATACCATCCATATTAATGGTTAAACCAGCTTTCATCACAAAAATCCGGTAAAACGTATTTGCAGCAAAAGGGCCGCAAATAATTATACAAAAAAGTCCAAATCCAACCGCTTCCTTGAGAGAATTGAGGCTTTTCGATGTATGAACACCTTTGGTTACAAACGTGGAAGGACTTGCTACAAACCAGAGGCCCATCAGGAAAACACCAAATAACACAAAGAAATATCCAGTGAGGCCATATTTATTTATTGGTACATCTATATGATCTGCATCTGTATTAAAATCAACCTTCATTTCGCTTTTTGATTTTATAAGTTTAGTAAAATTAAATCAAATGTGATAATAGATTTTATAACCTCTCATTAATATGCATAAAAGGTTCCCTGCTTGAGATCGCTACTGTGCGGACCCAACTTTCACCACAAAATAATATTTGACATTCCCCTTCGTTAGCAGTGAAATATTGGTAAAAACAATAAAACAAAGATTTTTCGCCTGGTAGGTGAAATATTAAAGAGTTAATAAGTAACAATAAAGGTGTAAGACGGCAATTAAAGCCGACTATCTAATGTACCTACGGCACATAAAATCCTTTAAAATCTATTTCTACCAATATTTGACTCTAATGGGGTTAAAAATCCGTAAGATGTGTCAACACATTAGCCTGTCACGGGAGATTTAGTGGGGGCTTACCATTTTTTTAGCCCCAGCAGTTTTTCACCCAGTTCACTTAGCTCAGCGGCTTTATACCTGGTCTGCTCCCACTTGCGCGGGTCACCTGGAAATGCATAGCCCTCAGGTGCTTTTCTTTCCCGCCACGAGCTGATGCGCCATTGACGTAGTTCTTCATTATCTTCTTGTGCTGGCATCATAGCAATGTACTGCGCTATGCGTACTTTATCGCCGCTGGTATTTGGCCGTATGCCATGCGGTAGCAGGCTGTTAAATATCAGCAGGTCGCCGGCCTCCATTTTTACTTTTACAAGATCAAAGCCGCTTACGTCAGGTTTATAATGGTCCCGGTCCGCGGGTTGAGTAAGTTTCCAGGTATTGTATGTTCTGTATAGTTCAGGCACACATTGAAAACCACCCACGCGCTCATCGGTCTGATCTGCCAGGGCCAAAACACCTTGTGTATTTTGAGGTTTTGTTTCGGGGTCATAATCCCAATGGATAAACCCTTTATATTCATGGCCGGGTCGAATCGGCAAATTCAGGATGGCGCGGTCAATGGTTACCCAAAGCTTTTCGGTGCCCCATACGTCAGCATAAGCATTATAAACCCGCTGCATTTGCCGGTTATCCCAAAGGTACTGGTGGTTATAAATTTCAACCATGCCGGTGTTGGTTAGTTCTTTCATTTGTATTTCGGCCCGCGGCGGTGCATACCATGTTTCGTGATTGTTCGGATCTTTTTCTTCAAATTCCCATAGGAAATTGGCTAAACGTTCAACCTGCGGTTTGGGTACCGCGTTCTTAACAACTATATATCCATTCTCTGTCCAAAACTTCCAGTCCTCGTCGCTTAAAACCCTTAGCGGTTTGCCACTGCTGCGGTCGTTTAGTTTAACCGTACTGGTTTTTGCGACTGAAGGATTACCTGGTATTTCTTTATGTACCCGATTTGGTGCCATAGTGGCCATAGTTGCAATAAGTTCTGTCTTCATCATATTTGTTTTTAAATGGTTACATCAAATCTATATATCAACTATGTCGAAAACTACCCATTTAATGACCAGTATTTGCACTGTATTGATATTTTAGTTACCTTTTGGAATAATTAAGGTTAATACAGTAAAAAGCATGGGGAAGCTACAGTTAGAAGAGGTTAAACCCGACATAGGCAGCTCGTTTAAAATATTGAGCCCTCACTTAAGCGCTACCTTTTTATGGCACTTGCACCCCGAATACGAAATAGTATATGTTGAAGCCGCCGGTGGGCCGCGCCACGTTGGCAATCACATTTCAAAATATAATGGCAGCGACCTGGTATTTATTGGCCCGAACATCCCTCACTTAAATTTCGATTATGGTGTACATACTGATTGCGAACAGGTAGTAATACAAATGAAGGAAAACTTTTTAGGCGAACCATTTTTTAACAATCCCGAAATCGCAGCGATCAAACAGCTTTTTAAAAAGGCCTGCTACGGATTATCATTTTATGGTAATACAAAAATTAAAGCGGCAACTGCGCTTAAAAACCTACAAAACTTAAACCGGTTCGATCAGTTGCTGAGCCTGCTACAGGTGTTCCAGCTTTTAGCGACTTCTGATGAAGTAGAGGTATTAAATAATGCACCCGCTGCTAATAAAGCTTTTGAAAGGCAGCAGAAAAGGATGAGCTTTATTTATAAGTATATTGGGGAACATTATAATTCCAGGCCGGATGTTAATCACCTGGCACAAGAGGTAAACCTTTCAACAGCCGCTTTTTGCCGCTATTTTAAAAAGCAAACCAAGCAAACATTTACCGATTTTATCAATCAATACCGCGTTAACGAGGCCAAAAACCTCCTGTTACAGGACAAGTCTGTTACCGAAACTTGCTATGCAACTGGTTTTGAGCAACTATCTTACTTTAACAAAATATTTAAAAAAATAACAGGAGAAAATCCATCGGCATTTAAAAAGCGGAACCTGCTATGAAAAGGGGCTGAGGGATTTATTTTTACCAATATTTTGATCTTGCTATTTCAATTGCAGATCAAAAGTACCTTCAACTTTGTAATACGGAGAATTGGCTTTATCGTCTTTAGCTAAAAACGTATAGAAAGTGCCTTTTGCAAGTTCGTTGCCCTGGTTGTATTGTATAATATTAAGGTTTCCAAAATCCTTTTGTCCTGAATAGCGACTTAAGGAAAGTTGTAAAACGGGCTTTTTATCATCAGCACTTAACAAAAACTGGCTACCGGCTATGCTTTTACTAATATTACTGTAAGCAAAACCCGATGAGCTGATGCCGAAACTAATGTTATGTTCTTTATTAATGGCGGTAATCCCAAAATAGCTGGTATTATCATCAATATGAACATTTATAAAGGCGATAGAGTCTTTCGCAGCATCAAAGGTATAAGTCGAGTCGTTATATTTAATTTTTAACGTTCCGGATGCTGCCAGGAAATTACCCGATGAGGAAAATGTTGAGCTATCGGCTGTAATGTTTGTTTTTGACGCATCAGGTTCCTTCACAGCAGGATCCTTCTGGCACGATGTTATAGCTGCCAGTAAAGATATTGCAAAGAAAATTAGCAGGCTGGTAAACCTTCTGTTGCGCATATTTTAAATTATTACCTAAATCTATAAACTATTAACGAATATAAGTGGGCATTGGTTGTCTTTATATGTATTTTAATTAACATTTTAACATTTTTTAACCTCTTTTATAAAATCATGGGCATTTCACTGGTCAAATTGAATTATACTCTTAAAAATTTATGACCGTTTACAGTTTTTCCGCAGCATAGTGCAAATTAACTGACAAATACTTTTACTAAAATTATTTGCATTTTCAAATAACATTTTGTAACTTTACATTTGTACTATGCCAATTAGCATTTCATTCATAACCCAGATGCCCGTACCTTCTTTTTCCAATGCCGAATATCTTTCAAAACGAATAAACGCTTACTTTGATTATGCCGAGGGGGAATTTCACCTGGAAGAAAAGCCCACAAAAAACCCAAAAGACGAACCTGGACCTCAACAAAAAATATGGGACCGGGAACCAGAACCTGCAACCTTTACAGGACTGGCTTTATTCCTCGGTTTTAATAGCCTGCCGGAATTTGAGGATTATGAAGATAACGGTGAGTTTGCGCACATTCTGAAACGTGGTCGTTTACGTATTGAGGCAGCATATGAAAAAAAATTGCACTACCAATCGCCCACAGGAGCAATATTTGCACTTAAAAACATGGGATGGAACGATAAGACCGAAAGCAAAGCAGACGACGCCCCTGTTTTTACAACTTTAAAAATTGAGATCATGGAAACAGGGCCAAAACCTGTGAATAGTGAGAAAGAAGTGATTCTATAGCAACATCATCTTTTATAAGTGTAATCGTCTATCTCCGTATCATTCTGACTTGGATTATTAGGGTCAGCAATTTGAGATACTGCATGAATAGATAAACTATTTACCGTGAGGTCAGTCACAGTTTCGGGTGTACCAGTGTTTACGTTACTGATATATTGCGTTAAAGCTGATCCTTTAAGCGTATAAGTAAATTCCGTCAGGCTGGGTCCTGTCGATGAACTCCTTGAAAAATAGCCTGTGCCGTCACTGTAGTATTCTACAAAATCAACCGAGGTGAAGGTCGTATCGACGAACGAAGATATTTCTTCACCATTAAAATATAATTCGGAGCTCTGTTCGGTAATAAACCATTTTGCCGCAATAGTCACAGTTGGAGCAGGGGTCTTTGAATCTTTTTTACAAGCGTTTAAACAAATTAAAAGAACAACACTAAGCAGCAAGTACTTATATTTCATGGCTACAACCTTTATCAGGTTAAATGTACCATTTGTTTTGTCATTTATAAAAGTATTTTTTTGTGTGACGACCTATAGATTATTGAAAAAAATCAAATGCACAATACAGAAAGCTCGACTGCTAACTACACAGGCCTTGAAGGTTCTATTTTATTGAAGGAAAATTATATGAGCGACGCCCATATTGTAATTAACCAGGGAGGCACGAGTTCCGGCAAGACTTATGCAATTGAACAGGCGTTATTTTGCATGGCTTGCGAAACCGAAAAACAGGTAGTTACGGTTGTGGGGCAGGATATACCCAACCTTAAAGCGGGCGCACTGCGTGATGCCTTAAACATTTATTCATCATCGCCAGCATTACAGGCAATGGTGAAAAGTTATAAAAGTACTGACCGGGTATTTGAATTTCACAATGGCAGCGTAATTGAATTCAAAAGTTATGAAAATTCTCAGGATGCGAAATCCGGTAAGCGGGACTATTTATTTATAAACGAGGCAAACGGTATTGATTGGAGTATTTACTCAGAACTTGCATTGCGTACACGCAAGAAAATATTTATTGATTATAATCCGAATAGTGCATTTTGGGCCCACGATAAGCTGATAGGACGGTCTGGCGCACAGCTGATCATTTCAGACCACCGTCATAACCCTTATTTATCCAAGCAAACAAGGGATAAGATAGAAGACCTGCGGGATGTTGATGTTGAACTTTGGCGGGTATATGCACGCGGCCTCACCGGCAAAATAACAGGCCTGGTGCTGAGCAACTGGCATATCTGCGAAAAAATACCAGAAGACGCTAAGCCAATAGCTGCCGGACTTGACTTTGGATTCTCGAATGACGAAACCGGCTGCATATTAGTGTATAAGCAAAACGGCGAACTTTGGATAGACGAGGTGCTTTATGAAAAAGGTTTGACCAACCCGGATATATCGCTCAAATTAACGGCGGCAAACATCAGCAAAAGCACTGAAATTGTCGCCGACAGTGCTGAGCCAAAATCTATCGAAGAGTTAAAGCGGCTTGGGTGGTATATCACCGGCGCAAAGAAAGGCGCCGATAGTATTAAAAATTCAATCGATATATTAAAGCGTTTTAACCTTAATGTCACCCGGAGAAGTATTAACCTACTCACTGAATTAGGCCGTTATAAATGGAAAACGGATCAGGGCGGCAAAACATTGAATGAGCCCGTAGATTCATGCAACCACTTGATAGACCCATTACGTTATGTGGCGTTAAACAAGTTAAAGATCAACAAATTAAGCAAAGCAAAAAGCCTATTGCCCAAAACCAACCTCCAGCCGTATGATTTTGCAACAGTGCATTTACTTAAATAATTCAGCAAAAAAATTTAAAGCTCAATAAAAAATAAATCCGATCCCGATAGCTATCGGGACGAACATCCGAATTCCGAAATTGAAATCATGATAGAAGAAACACTTAAAACAACGAAAGGTAAATTAAGGATAAAAATACCTTCGCAACTAAATGAAATTACCCTTGGGCAAATGATAGAGATACAGGAAAACCCTATGTTAAATGATATTGGCGCTATCAGTATCCTATCAGGAATTTCAATTGATCAATTGAAAAATGTAAGTGACATATCTCGCTTCCAGGTATTTGGCGACGCTGTATTGTCATTATCACACCAGATAAAACATCTGTATAATAGTGATTCAATCCCCAAAAAAATAACATTTTCATTAGGTAAAGGCTCTATTGAAGTGAATGTCACAAACAACCTTTCTGTCGAACCAGCTGGAGCATTTATGGCTGCCAGGGATATTATTGCTGAAGAAATAAACGAGCATATAAATCAATACGGCAAGGATGATTGGGAATCTAATTTCAGCCCTTCGTTAAAAGCCTGCTGCCAGGTGCTTGCCCATTACTTTTTTTGCAGGGTCACAGGCAAACAATATAATGAATATGACGCCGAAGAATTTTGTAACGAAATAAAAAAACTAAGGGTAACGGAGGCGCTGCCCATTGCATAGTAGCCTCGGTTATGACAACCTATTTCGGCCTCAAAAGCGATATACAGGAGATACGGGCATCGCAGCAAACAGAAGCCAAAATAAATAACATCCGCATAAAAGTGCTTGAAGACCAGGTTTCGCTGCTGCAAAAAGAAGTGGATGAAATTAAACACCCAGGCATCGAAAATCTATCGCCCGCGGACAGCCAGCCAACTAAAACTACATCGCCGGTTTTACTAAGCGCCAACAAGCCTTAAACACAATTAAAATCGGCGTCCCGATAGCTATTGGGATCAAAAAACAATTATTTAAATCAAAAAAAAACATAAAATTATGAGCTTAAAAACCTTTATCGCCAAAATATGGGCCGATGTTAAAACTCTTTTCGAAGAAATCCCCGACGAGATGAAAACCGCCATACATATTGGCGTTTTAGTAACAGAGAATATTAAGGCTTTTGTGGATTCGCCCGAAGCTGATGTCCTGACAGCAATTATACCCGGAGATATTGCCGACGAGATAAAAGACTGGCTCCGGGCCAAACTACCAACAGTATTAACCGAACTTAAACTGGCCGATAGCTGCGGCAGCCTAACCGATCCACAGCAAATTACCGCCTGCGCGGTAAACGTTTTGCAAGGCCTTGATGGCGACGTTAAAAGTGCCTTCCTGCATAACCTGTCCATTTTTATTGCACAAGTAGCATCAAATGGCGAATTAACCTGGGCAGATGGCGTTTCAATTTTGGAATGGTATTACCAGAATGAGTATAAAGCCGCAGCTTAAAATACAGGAGATTTAAGAAGAGATTACGTGCCCAGGAGCGGATTCGAACCGCCACATCCTTACGAATGCCACCCCCTCAAGATGGTGCGTCTACCAATTTCGCCACCTGGGCTTTTGAAGTCTTAAGTCGAAAGTTCCAAGTCGTTAATATATGACTTTTTACTTTCGGCTTAAGACTTTCGACTTAGAAAGGATGTGCCCGAAGAGAGACTCGAACTCTCAAGAGACAATTCTCAACGGCTTCTGAGACCGCAACGTTTACCAATTTCGCCATCCGGGCATGTGCTAAATTTGAGATAAAAACAACGAATTATCTTGTTTCTCAAATCTAAAAGCCTGCAAATATAATCGTTTCGTTCAAAATGCCGTTTAATAAATTTAAAATAACAAGTACTTTGCAAAAATCGATATAAAAGGTAAATTCGGAAACCAATTGAAACCATCATGTTGAGAAAAACAAGTATCACATTGCTCATGGCAATAAGCTTTTGCATTTCAGTATCAGCTCAAAAAGCCGATGCAATACTCGGAACCTGGGTTAACCCCAGCGGCCAGGACCATATCCTGATCTATAAAAAAGGAAATAAATATTATGGTAAGCTCGACTGGATAAAAGTCCCGAACGACGAAACCGGCAAGCCAAAAACCGATAAGAATAATCCTGATGTTGCCTTACGGTCGCGACCCGACCTTGGGCTTGAACTACTTAAAGATTTCACTTTTGATGGCGATGATGTTTATGAAGACGGCACTATTTACGATCCGAAGTCGGGCAAAACGTATAGTTGTAAAATGACAATTGAAGGTAATACATTAAAAATACGCGGCTATGTAGGTATATCCTTATTTGGGCGTACAGAGGTTTGGACAAGATTAAAATGAAGTATTCAATCCTAAAAAAAGCGTTTCTTTTTTTGTGCATCTCTTTATCCGCATATTATTTAAAAGCACAAACCATCGCTATACTACAACAAGGCAAGCCTACCAGCATACGCGGCTTATCGGTTGTTGACGATAACGTTGCATGGATCAGCGGCAGCAAAGGCTATATAGCCATTACCCGCAACGGCGGCAAAAATTGGGATTGGCAACAGGTAAAAGGATTTGAAAAAGCCGATTTCAGGGATATTGAAGCTTTTTCGGACAAAGAGGCTGTGATCATGAGTTCGGGTACGCCTGCCTTAATACTGAAAACAATTGACGGCGGCGCAAGCTGGCATGAAAAATATCGCAATGCCGATACCTCTTACTTCTTTGATGCAGTGGATTTTGATAGTCCGAAACATGGAGTGGTATTGGGCGATCCTATTAAAGGGAAATTTGTTTTGATGGAAACTAAGGACGGCGGGGAGACCTGGGGTCCTTATAAAAATCCCCCGGATGCTTTGCCTGGCGAGGCCGCTTTTGCAGCAAGCGGAACATGTTTAAGAATAGTAAAAGGAGCCGTAGCCATATCGTCAGGAGGCATTAACGCAAGGTTCATTTATTTTAATATCACAATTGGTTCGTGGCAATATGATCCGTTGCCGATAATGCATCACAAATCCAGCCAGGGGGCATTTTCTTTCGCAATGGGAAGGGGTCGGCTCTTGTTTGTTGGTGGTGACTATGCCAACGATAAAAAAACTGATTCGGTTGCTGCCGTTGCTTTACCAAGGCTGGACGCGACATTAATGTACGCACCTATCAAAACAGGGCCATTGGGTTTTCAGTCGTGCGTTGAATATATTTTTGGTAATACTTTCCTCTCCACGGGCACCCCAGGCAGCAACATCACTACCGATGATGGCAAAGCATGGGCAAAAATCGACGGTACCAGTTTTAACGTATGCCGCAAGGCAAAGCACGGAAAACTTGTTTTATTGGCCGGCAATGGCGGTAAAATAGGCATTTTACACCTGTAGCACATTGGCTATGAAGATCTTAATACCGCCTGAAAATAAATTAAAATAAGCCTTGCATGCCAAGTTGAATAGTCCTATATTTGCACCACTTTAAACGGAAGGGTTTACAGCACGATTCTGTAGCTCAGCTGGTAGAGCATAACACTTTTAATGTTGGGGTCCTGGGTTCGAGTCCCAGCAGGATCACAGAAGTCATCAACGGAGATGACAAAAATCATCTGGTTAAAGTCAAAAGGCACATGAAAATGCGCCTTTTTTGTTTATATATCTTTTTTTCGCCTGCCAGAAACAACTACAACAATTTAAAGTATGGCGTCTTTTAGCTCTTTATTTGTATACGATAATGTATTCGAATTAAGATAACTCAACGCGTAATCAGCGTGGCTTGCAATACAGTTGTTGCCGCGCCAAAGCGCGGGCCACCCCAATCGGTTTCATCGCCATTAAGTATGCGGAGCAATTTGAATGAGCCGTTTTCATATCTACCTTCTTCTACCTTCAGGTATTCCCAGGCCTTACCTAAATTTTTTCCAACCGGGCGAAAAGTGACATGGCAGTGTGTACCTGTTATAATAAACTTATTATCATCCAATTTCACGATCATTAATTTGCCGGTTGGCTGGGCGTTAGGCCGGGCAGCTTCTCCTCCCCTACCGGTTCCGAACGAAATAACAGCTTGCCATGCACCAAGATCGATGGTTTGTTCTGCATGATCATCATGTTCAACAACGGCCTTTATTTTTCCTTCAAAGCCCCATTCAGCCAATTCCCGCATCATAGGGGCAGCCATTTCATATTCCTGTGCGAAAGGCGCAAGTTTTTCCGCAATTTCAGCTTTTGTAGCCCCCGCGCCATTATCATCTATTCCAAACGGCGAAAAGCCAATGCCGCCGCGGGCAATAACTTCGTACAGGTATTTTGCGTTATCAGGGATTAAAGCGGCTTCAGGCACAAAAAGAGCGTTATCATGGCGGTCATACAGGTCTATCACCTTCAAGACTCGTTCACTGCCCGGAAGGTAAATATCCGGCGCCACCAGGTCTATAGCCGGTGCTGCAACTTTCCATATTGGGATCACATTATCTGTTGGGCCACCGCTTTCATAGTTTGTTGCCATAGGGTTAGTGAGCGGGTCACGCAGGGCTGCATTAACGTACAGCGGCAGTGGGTAAACCGCTTTGCCGGCAGCCGCAACCTGCCCGATAAACCGGGCGACATACCATGCCTGAAAATATTCATCAGCCCTATCGCCAAATACTTGTTGCCAGGTTCCGCCGGTAACGACAGGTACATTCAGGGATTTAAGTACACCGGGATTTAACAATTCGAGTGGGACATTTCCCTCAAATAATTTTTGAGCAGACGCTGAATAATCACGTACGCTTCCCCATGCGCCGCTTTCATTTTCAACTTGCACCATGATTACGGTGTGCTGGGCGTCTGCACCTTTTAAATACTGCATCACCGCTGTAAAAGCTTTAATATCAGCTTCGAGAGTAGCCTTTACCATTGGCGAAGGGGAATCAACCGGCTGTCCATTCTTCCCTGTTATATTTGGATATTTAGCTGCATCACGCTTCATCCATTCGGGCATATAATGGTTACTGCCATTTTTCCAGGTGGCAAACCACAGCAGCACTAAATGTACTTTATGCACCCTCGCCTGGACAAGCAATGTATTGATCATCGAAAAATCAAAATGACCCGGCTGTGCCTCTATCTGCTCCCAGTATACAGGTACTTCGAGGGTATTCATGTGCATGGCTTCAACGGCTTGCCATACTTGTGGCATCATTCCCGGCCAGCCGCTTGAGTTATGGGCTTGTCCGCCAAGCATCAGGAAAGGCTTTCCGTCCACAAGCAACGCGTGCCTGCCATTTTTTTCAATAATCTTCGGTATCTGGCCAAAGGAATTCCCAACTGTCAGCAATATAAATGCAAACCACACAGCTATTATTTTCATTCTTATTATCGTTTTTAATATTTTAATGTCTGTTATCTTATTTTACCGGGTCACCATAAAAAACACCTCTTCCGTGTGTCCCAACGTAAACACGCCCGTACTGTTTGGGGTCGCCGGTTATTTGCAATACCAAACCCCACTGGTGTGCGGCGTCGTTTATGTGTACCCATGTTTTGCCTTCATCTGTTGAACGGTAAATCCCTCTCTGGTTATTCACATTGCCCACTAAATAAAGCGCGGGAAAGTTTGCGCCCGGCGCTGCTTTACCAAAACCAAAGGCATGCAACTCCTGTACGTGCGCAATTTTCACAAACCCGTTATCTTTACTTGATTTGTGATAAAGGCCGTCGAATGCTGCTATCCACAAGTCATTTTCAATACCCGGTGTAGTATAAATCCGATCCATACCTCCACGTATGTCACCACGCGCTCCACGTTGCGCTGCCCCGGCTGTTTCGCCCTCAAGACTAATATCCTGCTCGTCAAAAGTATTGCCGCCATCTGCACTGGTAAATAATTTTTGAGGCGATAAGGTAATGGCGTAAAACTTATTGGGGTTTATTTTGTTGGCAGCAACTCCGCGAAGGTTATCGGGTAACCCTTTTACCAATTGCCAGGTTGCACCGTTATCATGAGTGACGTAGGGATGGCTGCGCTGGGGCATCCATATCCATGCTTTGCCATCGGCTGATACGCTTATATATCCACGTTTACTGCCAGCCTCGGGCGTTGTACCCGTTGTTTGCCATGTTTTGCCGCCATTTAACGAATAACCGATGTTGCCGCCTCCTACCTGGCTGGAGGACTCACCAACCCGCACCATCAAGTCCGGGTTGCGTTCGGCACAAGTTACTTCGTCGGTATTTGCAAAATGAGGATTGATAAAATTACCTTCAGGCACTGGTTTGTCAAGATTATGATGTACAAAACCCCCATAATCGCCAATGCCCGAAACTAAAGATGCACCTTTTGGGGGACTAAGCAAGCTTAGTCCCACCGTTTCCTCAATACCGGTACTCATCGCTGTCCATTTTGTGGGTTTGCCTTTATCAGCATCGGTCAGGTTAAATGTTTCGTGCCCACCATAGCCGGTGGTAAACATAGCATGGTCAGGATTTAAAGGGTCTATTTCAATATCAAATAACCAGTGGATACCTGTACGTTCAACATAAGGGGCTAAGGAATAATCATAAAAACCTTTATTCTTTCCTGAAAAAATAGCGGTCCATGTTTTGCCGCCATCGGTGCTGCGGTAAATATCGTCAGCGCTTGCCTTTTTCCCTTTATCAATCCTGTTAAAAGTGCTTACGATAAGCGTTTGCGGGTGACGAGCATCTACCGATACGCCAGCATAGCCGAATTTCTGGTATATGCCGGTATCAGGTTTTTCAGGCGTAATATTGGTCCATTCGTCGTTTTTAGTATTTAATTTATAAACAGCACCGTTTGTGACAAGGTTAGGGCCGGGATTATTTGAATAGGTAATATACAAATTGCCGTCGGCAGCCAAAGTCGATCTCATTGGCATCATATCAACTGGTTCACCTGGTATTGCCACCCAGCTAACCCCTTTATCCGTACTTCTAAATAAGTTTGTGCGCCCTTTTAAGGATACGCCTGCATAAATTACCGAACTGCCTTTGTTTGTGCTGCCGCTTCCAGGGTTGAATTTTATAAAAATGACGCCATTTGCCTGGGGCCTGTATCCCCGTCCGGCGCTTTGTGTGCCGCCTGAGTTATCCGTTATGTCAGGAAAGCTCTCCACCTTGTTCCATATTGCTCCACCATCTGTACTTTTCCATAGTCCATCCTTCCGTGTACCCATATACACCATGTTGCCGTCATTTGGATCAACTGCTAAACGCTCTCCGTTGCCGCGACCGTTTTCATTGCCACCCATCCTAAATGGAACATCCGTGCGTTGAAAAGTATGCGCCCTATCGCCCGACCGTAGTATTGCGTTCGGCCCTTTCGAACTGGTGTACGTATCGCAAGCCAGTAACACCCGGTTAGGGTTATTAGGGTCAAGAGCGATACTTTCAACCCCCATCAGGTTATTTTCTTTATATGTTACCCAATCCAGAATAGCTTCCCACCTTTTGCTCTGATCGTTCCACCGATAGGCGCCCCCCATATCCGTGCGGCAATACCGTACGCCCTTTGCTGTAGGATGAAAAATTATACCATCTACAAAACCGCCGCCGCTTATCTGTACATTTTTCCAATTGTAGGAAATAGCTTTAATCTCCTCCTGCGCTTTTGAACTTATATTTAAAATGACAGCAAGAAATACTACCAAGGCGTATCTGATCATTAATTGAAGTGTTTTTTATGTTACCTGATATTTTTATATTTAAATAACAACAAACCTGGTTTTTCCCTTAGCGTTAGTTATCTGAACTGATTTCATTGCCGGACTTATGGTTATAAACCGCGCTGATTGCGATAAAAAGGAAGAGCCATAATAGAACTCCTGCCTTTGGATGGCTTCGTTTTTATAGGTAATAATGGCGCTCTCATCATCGGGTTGTAATTTGATATTAGTCACCTTACGGTTGAGTTCAAACAGTTTCAAAGCCCCCCGGTTTTGGCTTGCCGCAAGCATATAATTACCCGAATTACTTTGCAGCTTAACAAGCGCCTTACCATCGCCGGGAAGATAAATCCCGCTTTGCAAGATACTTTGGGGTGAAAAATTTCCTTTACCATCGCCTTTGAGCACCAGGCCATTAAGCGCATCGTACCTGCCTGTGCCCACTTCTGTACCATAATCATTACCGTTTATAGCAACATCAAGGTTACCGTCACCATCAAAATCGTCAACAACCATCCCGTTTAAGGTAGATGTTTGCGCCAGCTTGGGTAAAGGGATCATGGTAAATTTACCATTCCCCTCATTACGCAAATAGCATGATTGGGATGTGTTTGACATTAATTTTAAGGCACCGTTCCGCTGTTCCGGGGTTAAAAGGTCTTCCATTGTAGTTGTTGCGTATGATTTGTAGTCGGTAAACTTCTTTCGCATACTTATCATCTCTTTAAAAAGGTCTTCGCGGCCTATGGCAGGAAATTCCTTTTTTACCCCATTTTTATCGGGGAGAAAGATAGAGGGGATAGCCTCAAAGCTCCCGTTTTTATCAAAGTCCTTGGCTGTTATATAAACGGGGTATTGGTCGCTTGCTTTATATAGAGTATTTAAACCAACGTTGCCAACTATATAATCCATCCGTCCGGTATGCCTGAAATCGCCCGCAACAATGCTATTCCACCAGCCTGTTTTGCTGGCTAAGCCCGAGGCCTGCGTTTCATTTTTAAACACCCCATGATCATTTTTCAGGAAAGTTACAGGCATCCATTCACCAGCCAAAATAAGGTCGGGCCAGCCGTCATTATCGTAATCAGTAAAAAGTGCATCGCATACCATTCCTATATTTTTTAGGCAGGGGGCAACTTCGTCAGTAACATCGGTGAATTTAACAACACCATTTTTGCTATCATTCCTCAATATAAAGCTTGATACAGGTTTAGGATAATGCCACGGGTCAACCCTTCCCGATATAAAAAGATCAAGTTTGCCGTCCCTGTTATAATCAATTGCCCTTACGCATTGTTTACTGGTATGGTTTATCGGTAAGGCGTTTGCGGCCAATTTAAAATTGCCTTTCCCATCATTTAAATACAACTTGTCCTGGTAAGTTGTATCGCCGCTGGCGTTTATATAACCACCGCTTGAAACATAAAGGTCTAACTTACCGTCTCCATTGACATCAAAAAGCAATATACCTTCGTCATTAACCTGCTTAGCACTGGTTTGCCTCGGCAAAAGGTTGCGCTGTATAAACTTACCATCCGGTTGTTGCAGCAA
>JABDCF010000071.1 GCA_013288235.1 Bacteroidota bacterium
AAGGGCCCTTTTAACTTTATTTTAGATACCGGTGTGGGGCTTATGCTGATAACCGATCCAAAATTGGTCGATTCTATAAATATCCCGAATAAGCGGACCATAAAAATTGCGGGACTTGGAAAAGGCGAGGATTACGAGGCCTATATAACATCAGAGTTAAAGGTTGACATACCAGGGCTTGTAAGCTACGATGTTGCCGCAGCGATATTAAAAACAGACCATTTTGGCCTTTCTAACTTCGCGGGTATTCCCATCCATGGTTTATTGGGATATGAGTTTTTCAGCAATCTTGCTGTAAAAGTTGATTTTGGCGACAGCACTATTACAGTTTCGAAATCAAAGGATATGAAACTGTTTAAAAAGGCCAACAAAGTGCCTTTAATTATTGAGAACAGGAAACCCTATTTAATGGCAAAAGTCACCTTCCCTGATGGTGGTAAAACAAATGAAAAGCTTTTGCTTGACCTTGGCGCCGGCCATCCCTTATCACTTGATGACATCATAAAAAAACGCGGCCTTCCCAAAAAGTTTATTATGGCCAACCTCGGGGTGGGACTGACCGGGCCAATTGACGGCTTTATTGGCCGGGTAAACGAAGTGGATATTGGCAAGTTTAAGATTAAAAGTGTGATAACATCATTCCCTGTAGATAGCAGCGATGCCGGGGCGACCGAAAAGCGCGATGGCAATTTGGGTATGAATATATTAAAAAGGTTTAGCTTAATATTCGATTACCCCGATAGCGCCCTTTATTTAAAACCATGGTCGGATATTAACGCCCCTTTTGAACATGATATGAGCGGCCTGGAGTATTATAGAACGGGCGATGATTATAGTCACGTAGTTATAAGCCGCGTTGAACCCGGCTCACCGGCCGACGAGGTGGGGCTCGAGGCAGGTGATGAAATTATGGCAGTAAATTTAAAACAGGTTTCCAAAATGACCCTCGAAGAAATTGATTCAATATTTAAATCACAACCCGACCGCAACCTGCTGCTGCAAATTTATCACGATAAAAAGTATGATAACGTGATTATTACTTTGAAGAGGAGGATATAGGTATAGAATTAGAAGGATTTTTCATCAAGAATTAAATATTTTCATACAATATCAAATAAAGATGTTCTGCTTTTCTAAATCCTTTATCCGCGGTAAGGAGCGGTAGGTTACACGTTATTGCAGAAGCTGTGATAATGCTGTCCGGCAATTTAAGCTTTGCCTGTTTTCTTATTTCAATAGTGTTTATTTTGATTTTTTCTTCAATGTTAATTATTGAAACGGATTGTAAAAAACTGTTTAAAATTTTAACGCAGAAGAATTATAACCGTGATAAGCATATAGTTCCATTTCAGTGATAATGGAAATGTATAAATTTTGACCTTGCAAGAGTTCGGCTAAAACGGTATCCCCGTTTAATAGGTAAACACAGATGTTGGTATCAATAAAAATATCAGTTCCATTCATCTCTGAGACGCCGCTGGATAACTAATGCATCTTCATCAACTTTTAACGTACCGCAGAATTTTTTAGCGTCAAAGTCTTTTTTACTCTGCCGTTCAGCTAATAATTCTTTTACCTTCTTGATGTCTTTGCTGTTTTTTAATACTAAAACCATAATCAAATTTAATTAAATTTCAGACTTACGAAGTTTTACTAACTTCGTAAGTGTATCCTCCAATACAAAAAAATTATATTACTTCGGCCCGTAAATAGCTATCGGTATCAGCATTTCCTCTAACGATATCCCCCCATGCTGAAAGGTTTCGTTATAAAAGTTTACAAAATGGTTATAGTTGTTAGGATAAACAAAATACTTGTCTTCCTTCGCAAATACAAAGCTCGAGCTCACATGCAGTTTTGGCAGCATGGCATCGTGCGGGTTGCGAATATGAAATACTTCTTTGGGGTTAAAATTTAAGTTTTTACCTTGTTTGTAACGCAGGTTGGTATTTGTATTCCTGTCGCCCACAATTTTACTCGGGCTTTTAACCCTTATGGTACCATGGTCGGTGGTGATGATCACCCTTACCTGTTTTTGGGCCAAAAACTTAAGCAGATCAAATAATGGCGAATGTTCAAACCACGATAAAGTTAATGAGCGGTAAGCTGCATCATCGCTGGCCAGTTCCCGTATCATTTGCATATCTGTACGGGCGTGCGACAGCATATCCACAAAATTGTAAACTACTACATTCAGCTCATTGGTCATCAGGTTGCTCACCGATTCGTTCAGTGCACGCCCTTCATCTATATTTAAAATTTTATGGTACGAGTGCTTTATTTCTCTTCGCTGCGTACGTTTTATCTGGTCGGTAATAAACTCGCCTTCATATAGGTTTTTTCCACCTTCATCTTCATCATTCTGCCACATCTGCGGGTAGCGTTTTTCCATATCCAACGGCATCAGGCCCGAGAAAATAGAATTACGGGCATATTGCGTGGCTGTAGGTAAAATGCTATAGTACGCATCCTCTTCTTCCAGCCTGAAATATTCTGTTATCAATGAATTAACGATCTTAAACTGATCGTACCGTAAATTATCTATCAAAATAAAAAACACAGGCCCTTTGCCGTCAAGCCGCGGGAAAACCTTCTTTTTAAACAGCTGCGGTGAAATAGTAGGCCCCGATTCAGGGTCTTTTATCCAGTTTATATAATTCCGTTCAACAAATTTGCAGAACTGAACATTGGCCTCAGCCTTTTGCAGCGTGAGTATTTCGTGCATCCCGGCATCTTCCAGCTGTTCCAGTTCCAGCTCCCAATAGATTAATTTTTTATAAACGTCAACCCATTCCTGGTAACTCAGGTTATCGTTAAGGGTCATGCCAAGGTTCCTGAAATCCTGCTGATAGGCCATGGTCGTCTTTTCGGTAACCAGGCGTTTGTTTTCAGTAAGTTTTTTTATGGTAAGCTGTATCTGTTTGGGGTTAACCGGCTTTATCAGGTAATCATCAATTTTCGACCCGATGGCATCTTCCATCAAATACTCCTCTTCGTTTTTTGTGATCAAAACTATGGGGACGTCGTTATTGATATTTTTTATTTGCGACAAAGTTTCGAGCCCGGTAAGCCCCGGCATATTTTCATCTAAAAAAACAAGGTCGAAATGGTTATTTTTAAAAGTATCTACAGCATCGTTACCATTGGTAACAGTGGTAACCTTGTAGCCTTTCTCGGTTAAAAAAAGTATATGTGGTTTTAAAAGGTCGATCTCGTCATCGGCCCATAATATAGTGGTATCTTGCATGATGGATTAATGTTAGTGATTAGAGACTAGAATTTTGAGATTAGCAGGAATTGTTGAATTTACCCAACTAATCTCTAATCGCCAACCTCTAATCTCTAACTAAAACCTCAAAGCACGGCTTTTGTTATTAATTATTAAAGAGATTAACAAAAATTAACAATTGGAAGACCTGTCTGTTACCTTTATTTAACATTTTTGCACTTTAACATTCAAATTGAATAAAAAGAAAATTATAAACGACCCTGTTTACGGGTTTATCAGCATCCCCACCGACCTGGTATTCGATCTTATCGAACATCCTTATTTTCAGCGGTTACGCTACATCAAGCAGTTGGGAATGACACATTTGGTTTATCCCGGCGCATTGCACACCCGTTTTCACCATGCCCTTGGCGCTATGTACCTGATGGGCATGGCCATTGAAATTTTGCGAAACAAAGGCCATGAAATAAGCCATGAAGAAGAAGAAGCCGTTATCATCGCCATTTTGCTGCACGATGTTGGGCATGGCCCGTTCTCGCATGCGCTGGAAGAAATTATTGTTGAAGGCATATCGCACGAGGACATATCATCGATGCTGATGAAGAAGCTGGATGTGGAGTTTAACGGCCAGCTCACCATGGCCATAAGTATTTTTAATGGCACTTATCACCGCAAGTTCCTGCACCAGTTGGTATCGAGCCAGCTGGATATGGACAGGATGGACTACCTGAATCGCGACAGTTTTTTCACAGGTGTTTCTGAAGGAGTAATCAGCTCAGACCGCATCATAAAAATGCTGAACGTAAAAGACGACCAGGTAGCCATCGAGGAAAAAGGGATTTATTCAGTCGAAAAGTTTTTAATTGCCCGCCGGTTGATGTACTGGCAGGTATACCTGCATAAAACAGTAATAGCAGCCGAGCAACTGTTAGCCAAAATACTAAAACGCAGCCGCGAACTTGCTTTAATGGGCGAACCTGTGTTTACAACCCCCGCATTAAGCCATTTTTTGAAGAAACCAATCAGCCGGGACGCTTTTATGAATGAAGATCATCATCTTGAAGCCTTTGCCACCCTTGATGATACCGATATTATGGCTGCGGTAAAAGTATGGGCAGGGCACAGTGATTTTGTTTTATCCAAATTATGCCAAAAGCTTGTTAACCGCGACCTTTATAAAGTTGATATTACAAATACCCCCCCCGATCAGCAATTTATAGCCAAATTAACAGCCCTCGCACAAAAAAAATATAACATAACCGCACACGAGGCTTCGTATTTTGTTTTTGATGATGATATTGGAAACGACGCCTATAAACCCGGCGATGGCAACATCCGCATTTTGATGAAAGACGGTACCCTAAAAGACATCACCGCCGCCAGCGACAATTCCAATTTAGAAGCATTAGCAAAAACGGTAAAAAAACATATACTTTGTTATGATAAGCAGTTGATTGAGTTGATTGAGTGAGTGGTTGATTTGGTTAAGTAAATTTGTTTAACTTAGTCAACTACTCACTCAATCAACCTAATCAACTAATTTTGCCGCTTCAATATTTACAATTAAATTTGCCCGATGCAATTTACCGCCCATGAATTAGGTTTGCTGCTTAATGGAACAGTTGAAGGTGACCCTTTAGTGCCGGTAAACCAGCTGGCTAAGATTGAGGAAGCCAAAACCGGCTCGCTTTCTTTTTTGGCAAACCCCAAATACGAACAATATCTTTATACTACCGACGCCTCGGTTGTTATTGTTAATAACGACCAGGTACTTGCCGCGCCAACAAAAGCAACATTGATACGCGTTGAAAATGCGTACAGCGCTTTTTCAGCATTGCTGGAGAGATATAATACCCTAAAACTGAATAAAACAGGCATAGAACAACCAAGTTTTGTACACCCCTCGGCAAAAATTGGCCAGAATGTTTACCTGGGGGCTTTTGCATACGTAGGGCCAAATGTTAAGGTGGGTAACAATTGTAAAATTTATCCGCATACTTATATTGCCGACGATGTAAAGATTGGTGACAATGTAACGCTGTTCCCCGGCGTTATAGTGTACTTTGATTGTGTGATAGGAAACAACGTGATCATCCATTCAGGTACTATAATAGGCGGTGATGGCTTCGGCTTTGCCCCTGTGAGCGATGGTACCTATAATAAAATAAGCCAGATAGGTAATGTTATTATTGAGGATGATGTAGAGATTGGCGCTAATACCACTGTTGACAGGGCAACTTTAGGGTCGACGATCATACGCAAAGGCGTAAAGCTCGACAACCTGATACAGGTGGCGCATAATGTTGAAATTGGAGCCAATACGGTAGTTGCAGCCCAAACCGGTATATCGGGAAGTACCAAAGTTGGCGAAAATTGCATAGTTGGCGGGCAGGTGGGTATTGTGGGGCATATAAATATTGCTAAAGGCACACAGATACAGGCACAATCAGGCATAAGCCGTTCATTAACCGAAGAAGGTAAAAGATGGATGGGTTCGCCTGCGACTCCTTATACCGATCACATGCGCTCACAGATTGTTATACAGCGCCTTCCAAAACTGGAAAAAAGAATTGACGAACTTGAAAAAATAATTACAGAATTGAGAAAAAGTCATTAGCCATTTGTCATTAGTCACCGGTATTCCACAATCCATCGACTACGACTAATGACCAATGACCAATGACCAATGACCAAAAGGATGAACGTAAAACAAAAAACAATAAAGGCGCCGGTTTCAGTTTCGGGTACCGGTTTACATACCGGCGAAAGTGTTACCATGACTTTTAACCCGGCCCCCGAAAATCATGGTTATAAATTCAGGCGGGTAGATATTGACGGTTCGCCGGTAATTGATGCGGACGTTGATAATGTAACCGACACTTCGCGCGGCACTACCATTTCACAAAATGGCGCCAGCGTAAGCACTATAGAACATGTGCTTGCTGCCCTGGTTGGACTTGAACTTGATAATATTTTAATTGACCTTGACGGCCCTGAAACGCCTATAATGGACGGCAGCTCTATCCAATTTGTTGATGCCATAAAAGACGTAGGTTTTGATGAACAGGAAGCCGACCGCGAGTATTATCATATCCCATATAATATCCATTATTCGGAACCTGACCGTAAGGTTGAAATGGTGGCCATGCCTTTAGACGATTACCGCTTTACCTGCATGGTTGACTATAACTCGCAGGTATTGGGCAGCCAGCATGCCAGTATTTCGACTATATCTGAGTTTAATAAAGAAATAGCATCATGCCGTACTTTTTGCTTTTTACATGAATTAGAAATGCTTTTAAAGCACGACCTGATAAAAGGCGGAGATTTAAATAATGCCATCGTGGTGGTTGATAAGGATGTGGATGATGAAGAGCTGGCTCATCTTGCCAAAATATTTAACCGTAAAGACATAAAAGTAGCACCACAGGGGATATTAAACAACATTGAACTGCGCCACCAAAATGAGCCTGCAAGACATAAGCTGCTGGATATGATAGGCGATCTTGCATTAGTGGGCGTACCATTACGCGGGCATATTATGGCGGCAAGACCGGGTCATGCTGCTAATGTAGCTTTCGCAAAAAAGATAAAAACCCTGATAAAAAAGGAACGTAGCCGAAAGCACGTAAAAATTTATGATCCCAATGCTAAGCCGGTATACGATACCGTTCAGATCATGAACATTTTACCGCACCGCCAGCCGTTTTTAATGGTAGATAAGGTGTTGGAGTTGACAAAAAGCCATGTGGTGGGCTTAAAAAATGTGACAATGAACGAGGAACTTTTCCGTGGGCATTTTCCCGGCACGCCGCTGTTCCCGGGGGTTTTACAGATAGAAGCTATGGCACAAACGGGAGGTATACTGGTATTAAATACGGTGCCCGATCCCGAAAATTATATTACCTTGTTCCTTAAAATAGAAAACGCCAGGTTTAAAGCGCCGGTTGTACCAGGAGATACACTTATATTTCATTGCAGTTTGCTTGCCCCCATCCGCCGGGGCATTGCACAAATGAAAGGTATTGGCATGGTTGGCGAGCGCATTGTTGTTGAAGCTGAACTAATGGCACAAATTGTAAAAAGACAAAAAACAGACGAAGCATGATCCAGCCGTTAGCATATATACACCCACAGGCTAAAATAGCCGATAACGTGGTAATTGAACCGTTTGTTACCATACACAAAGACGTAGAGGTGGGTGAGGGAACCTGGATAGGCTCGAACAGTACCATTATGGATGGCGCCCGTATCGGTAAAAACTGCCGTATTTTTCCAGGTGCTGTAATTTCTGCCCCGCCGCAGGATTTAAAATATCGCGGCGAGCAAAGCACAGTTACCGTAGGCGATAACACCATCATCCGCGAATGCGTAACCCTTAACCGCGGCACTGCCCTTGATAAAAACACTACAACAATAGGCAGCAACTGCCTGCTGATGGCCTATGTACACGTAGCACATGATTGTGTTATCGGCGATAATGTGATCATAGCTAACTCAGTACAGCTTGCAGGGCATATCAATGTGTACGACTATGCATTTATTGGCGGCACATCTGCTGTTCACCAGTTTGTGGAGATAGGCGCACATAGCATGATATCAGGCGGGTCATTGGTACGTAAGGACGTTCCGCCATATACCAAGGCCGGGCGCGAACCTTTGTCTTATATCGGTATAAACTCTGTTGGCTTGCGCCGCAGGGGGTTTACCGCTGCTACCATTAACGAAATACAGGAAATTTACCGTATCATATTTCTTAAAAAGTATAACATTACCAAGGCCCTTGATATTATCGAAGCTGAATTTAACCCAACTGTTGAACGTGACGAGATCATCAATTTTGTGCAAAATTCGCAGCGGGGTATCATGAAGGGGTTTGGTAATTCGTAAAAGGTTCATAGTTGATGGCTCATAGTTCATGGTAGCTTCGGGCAGGTACTAACCTATCAACTATTTGCAATCTCAATTCGACTATGAACCATGAGCTATGGACTATGAACTACAAAATCACCCTCGAAAACATTGGCCGCCGCTTTAACCGCGACTGGATATTCAGGGGGATAGACCATACTTTTACTACGGGTAAAATTTACGCGATACTTGGTCCTAATGGTTCGGGGAAATCAACTTTATTACAGGTTTTAAATGGCAGCCTGTCGCCTTCAGCAGGAAAGATCAGTTATTTTTATGAGGATAAGCCTGTTGAAATTGATCAGGTTTACAAACACCTCAGCCTCGCTGCCCCTTATCTTGAGCTGATAGAAGAATTTACTTTGGATGAGATGATAGATTTTCATTTCAAATTTAAATCCTACCAAAAAGGCATCGATAAAAGTAAGTTGATAGCACTGTTGGCTATGCCGGGCGCCAAAAATAAACTGATAAAATATTTTTCATCAGGCATGAAACAGCGGCTAAAGCTGGCGTTAGCATTTTGTTCGGACACGCCGATGCTGATGCTTGATGAACCAACTTCAAATTTAGATACCCAGGGCGTTGACTGGTATTTAAGCCTTGTGCAGCAATTCGCCCAAAACCGCTTAACTATCATCTGCTCAAACCAGGAACATGAGTATAGTTTTTGTGACGAGCAGTTGAGTATTGTGGATTTTAAAAGAGGTTAAAGGTAAAAGGCGAAAGGCTGAGAATGACCTGGAAAACTTACGAAGTTTTGAAAACTTCGTAAGTTTCACGATTTCAACTTTTACCCAATTCGAATATTTCAGCAAGCAACCTATACGACTCCAGCCTGTCGTTAAAATCTTCGGTTATGGTGACGGCAATAATTTCATCCACCGCATATTCATCGGCCAGCCGGGTTAGCTTTTGTTTCATTTGTTCGGGGGTACCTGTTATTACGCGTTTACGGTTGTATTGTATGCGTTCCTGCTCGCCGGGCGAATAAACAACATCTTTAATGTCATCATAACTAATGGGGACAATGCCTGCGCCTTTTTCAAACTGGTTAAAGCGGTGGTCCATTACTGCCTGGTGGCGACGTATTTTTTCTTCATCTTCCGAACAAAAAACAAATATGGCTACGTTAGCTTGTTGCACCGCCATATCTTCCGACGGTTGAAAACGCTCCCGGTAAGCAGCAATAGCCTGCGGGCCACCAATAGGGTTAATGAAATGTGCAAACGATAAGCCCATACCAAAATGTGCAGCGAATAACCCGCTTTCGCCGCTTGAGCTAAGAAGCCACATAGACGGCACCGTTTTTACTTGCGGAATAGCCCTTATTTTAGCTTGTGGCGTACCCAATTCGCCCCTGTCGTGAAAATAGTTATTCAGATCGTATAGCTGTTCTATAAAATCCTGCTCCCTGAACTGGTTTGATGGGTTAAGCATGGCGGCTGCAAGCCTGTCGGTGCCCGGTGCGCGGCCCATTCCAAGGTCAATTCGTCCGGGGAACAGTGCTTCCAGCATCCTGAAGTTTTCGGCTACTTTTAAGGCGCTGTGGTTGGGCATCATTACCCCGCCCGAGCCGATGCGGATATTTTTGGTTTGTCCTGCAAGGTGTGCCATCAGCACTTCGGGGGTTGAGCCGGCCAGGCTACCTGTATTATGATGTTCGGATACCCAAAAGCGGGTATAGCCCAGCTGATCGGTAAATTTTGCTAATTCAATAGTTTCCTTAACGGCCTGCTCGGCCGAAACGCCTTTGCGTATAGGCGATTGGTCCAATACACTAAGGCGGATGTTATTTGTGCTCATGTTAATACTAAAACACAAAAGTACGGAAGGAGTTGTGGAGCTATTGTAAAGATTTGGGGCCTTTTTTAAACAGCCTTTTTAAAATCGGGAATCGAAATTCCAAAATCCGAAATACCTACAAATACGCTTCTCTTAGCTTTATCATCCGTATCCAATGCATAAATTTCATCACGGGATAAACCGGATCGAACTCAAACCACCTGGCGGCAAAGTTGGCGTTGTTAGGGCGTTTGTGGTGATTATTCTGGAATAATTCGCCAAGCATAAAAAAGTCCAATGGCGTAGTGTTTTTTGACTGGTCGCCGTTGTTAAAGTTGGCATAGCCATATTTATGACCGCACCAGTTAACTATAGCGCCTTGTATCGGGCCCATTAAAAAATGGATAGGAAGCAATAAAAACATCCACCAATGGGTAGCGAAAAATATATAGAAAGCTATATAAAAGCAGGCGAACAGGATGCGCGAAAAATGAGTTGAGCCCCAATAATCAACTAAGCGCCATTCGGGGTAATTGCCTTTAAACTGCACATCCGGTTCTTTTAAACGTTTTTCGTAAAGCTTATAGCTTTGGGCGGTACGCCACATCATCTGGAAAACATCCTTAAAAAAATAAGGGGAATGCGGGTCTTTTTCGGTATCGCTAAAGGCATGGTGCTCGCGGTGCATAATGGCATAAGCGCGCGGGTTCAAAAACGACGACCCCTGGCAAATAAATGTCAGCAGGTGAAACAACCGTTCGTTAAATTTATTGGTGCTGAACATTTTGTGCGAAGCGTAGCGGTGCAGGAAAAATGTTTGAAAGAATAAAGAAAGGAACCAGTGGGCAAGGAAGAATATTAAAATGATCACAGGGATATAATGTAAAATATAAAGGAATTGTTTTTATAATCGCGGTCAAAGATACGATTAAATTGATTTGAGAAGCAAAAACAAAAAAGGGGGGAGATACCTGGCTTTTACAGATTTTTAAATTTTGTATATTTGAATATTGATTTATTAAAAAAACAGATGGAAAATATATCTATTGCTGTTCCTCCATATATAGCCCGCGCTTTTGAAAAGGCTGATAGTTCGGTAAAAAGAAAAGCGGAGATTTATATCAATGCCTGGCTTAGCGATTTTTTTAGCGGCAAACCGGCAAATGAACAGCTTTTTGCAATCATGAAAAAAGCTACCGCAGAAGCTACTGCCAATGGTTTAACATCTGAGCAACTGGATCAATTGCTGAAAGATGAATCATGACTTTTGGATATTGGATACCGATATCTTATTGAGGGCTTTGATGAATGAAGATTCTGTGTCTGGCAGTGCATTGAAAAAGGCGAGAGAGACAGGTACTTTATTAGTATCGACCCAAATTGCCTCTGAATATTTCAATGTGTTTTCGAGGCCTAAATTTGAAAGATATATTTCCCTCGAAACCAGGCTGGCTTTTATTGAAAATATCATTTCAAACGCGCTTATGGTAGAGCCTGTTGAAAAAATAACAGCATGTCGTGATCCAAAAGATGACATGTTCCTTGAACTGGCTGTTACCGCTGAAGCATCATGTATTATAAGCGGCGATGAAGATTTACTCGTTTTACATCCTTTTAGTGGGATTTCTATTGTGTCGGCAGGGGATTTTTTAAAACTCTTTTAATGTACCCCGTAATATATTAAAACAAAAAAGGGCCGTTGGATTAACAACAGCCCCTGAACAATCCGATAGTTCATTAATTCTTTACGCGGCACTATCACGCAAAGCTTTGATCTGGTTATGTGCAGCTATAATGACCGTTTGTTGGTTTGCAATAAGCTGTTCAAGTTCTGGCGACAGCTCGTTATCCGGTGACAAGGCATTTTCGTAAGCTTTTTTAATGGCGTCCTCTCCGCGTTCGCATTCTTCTAAAACGCTTTTGCGGTCGTGCCCGCTAAAAGTAGCCTTAACATCAAGCCACATACGGTGTAAGGTTCCACTACCGCTACCATCCATTTCAGCTTCACCGCCAATTTTGATTACAGCCAACCCCAGTTCATGTACGTTATAGCGGCTTTCTTCCCTTAAACTTTGAAAAAGCGCTTTAATGTCAAGGTCATTATCGCCCAGGTCTTTAACGGCATGTGCAAAACGGGCTATGCGGTCGTTGTTAATTTCAACAAGGTCATTTAACACTTCAATTGATTTTTCAATGATTTCCATAATGATAGTTTTTATTTCGTTTTGGTTAAAACAACTATCCTGCCAAAAAATAAAGTGAGTTTATTTGGGTCCGGGGCCTATGGAATAATCAATTATGGTTTCTACGGAGTTTACGTCACCATACACAAAGGCGTCCTTTTCAATCATGCCGATACCTTTGGCAAGGTATATATCGAAATTTGCTACATTCTTAAACCCGAAGTTATTTACATTAACCTGGAGGTTTATAGCGGTATGGGTTACATTGGTGTAAGTTTTGCCGTCTACTACTTTACTTATGTTTGTTTCTTTTATGGTATTAACAGTTTGTACAGGGTCGGTATGGAACAATGAAATACCGAATGGTGTACAAATGGGCGAACTTGTCCAGGTATAGCCAACCGGCTGATTTTCAGTTATCACCTGCAGATTGATTAATCCATATGGAGTGATCGACTCAAGCAATGCAAATACATGGCCATTAACATAGTAGAACGCTGTGCCAGGCCCGTTTAATCTCGAAATTTCTGTAGCATCATAGCATCGCAAGCTATTGAGGTCAGATGTGTTGCCATTTATTGTAAAGGAAACAGTGTCAATCATGACCCCGTAAATTGGTGCGACATCAGTGGGTTCTCCGAAGATTGAGTCGCGATATCTCCATGTAGAGCCATAAGTCTCAGGAAAAAAGCTATCTGCCGGTGCTGGCGGTGGTGGAATATAGGGGTTAGTGGTTTTACAACCCACATAGCCAATTGCCAGCAGACATAGAAAAACCAGTAAGTTTTTGTTCATTGGGAGCTACAAGCCTAATTTATCGTCCCAATTATAACAAAGAACGGAAACTTTACCGCCCTGAAGTCTTCAACATATTAACAATTAAGGGATCATGGCTAAATGCCATGATCATCGTTAACCAACTTTTAATATTAAAAACACCGGCAAACTACCTGTTTAATCAACTATTAAAATGATAAAGAAAAACAACTTCACCCGTATAAGCGGGTTTTTTTTCGCCTTCAATTTCCATCTCAACGCCTATGGTGGCTTTAGTAATTCCCCTTAAATTAACTATTGCAGCAAGCCTGGCTTTAAGCCGTACATTACTGTCGACAATTACCGGTTGGGCAAATTTTATATTATCGATGCCGTAATTTATCTGCATTTTTAGGTTTTGCACATCGGCTATCTGGTGCCAGAAATAAGGTAAAAGCGATACCGTTAAATACCCGTGCGCAATGGTCGCTTTAAACGGGCTTTCATTTTTTGCCCTTTCGGGGTCGGTATGTATCCACTGATGATCGATAGTTGACTCGGCAAACTGATCTATTTGCTGTTGTGTAATGGTATGCCAGCCGGATATACCAAGCTCTTTGCCCAAATAGCTCTCAAATTCAGGGTAGTTGTTAATAATTATCATAATTAAATTATTGGTCGGGAAAATAATTACCGTTGTAAAAGTAATAAATAGCAAAGTATTAAAAAATACGCTATTAACAAGGGATTAATTTTCTTCTAAATCCCAACTATTCTGAATAGCATGAGTCCGTAATTACTTTTTAGACTGCGTGGTGTGTGTCATATCCTGGAGACAAAGTTTGTGTATAAAGTAATCAATAACTATAGCAGGGAGAGACAAGGTTTCTCTATGCATAGCAATCTTAAGTCAGGATCAGGCGACGGGCTTTATTCGCGCACTACCCTAAAAAATTGGGGGGATAAACTTTCTGGCCGTATTGTTCAGCAACTTTTATCAGTTTTTCAATGCTTTGTGGATCCATCGGGGGCGGCGGCAAAAATAAACCCGGTGCAACCGGCTTTCCTATAGCAATGAACATTTCTTCAAGCCCTGAAGGTACCACGGTACATAACAGGTGCGCCACACTATCTGTTTTGTTTTTAAAGCAGTGAACGATGCCGCCCTTTGGAATAACTACATAAGAGCCCTTTTTTGCAGTATAGGTTGACGCTTCCGATTTTACCTCAACCTCACCATCAATAACATAAAAAGTTTCCTGAAAATCCGAATGCGAATGCGGGCCGGGGCCACCGCCGGGCGGCACCAGCATATCAATAGTAGCAAAGGCGCCGCCTGTTTCTTTCCCTGTGACCAGGATGCGGTAAGTGTCGCCAACTACCGATAAACTTTGCCCTGCTTCGGCGCTAAGGGCTATAGGGGCGGGTTTTGAATTTTCCATATTGGATAATAAATTAATGATACACCAATATGGCGCTACCAAGGGTAGGTACACTGGTTGTTTTAACTTGCGTACTCATCAGATGTAGAAAACGGAGCAATGCACTCAAGGGAACAATGTACTCTTGCGCGGAGGGTGCACGAAGTTGTTAAGCAGCTATAAACTGCAAAAAGGCGGCATATTTATTGTTGACATACTGAGGCGCGTTTAATTTTCTTATATCCTGTTCTAAAATTGCTTTTAGTTCTTTTTCAACTGATTTTAACGAGATGGTTGTTTGAGTCGAGGTAGTTTTCATAATATGTGTTTTTAAGTTGTGCTTTAGTATAGCTAAATATTATGCCATAACCCTGATATAGCAGGCACAACCATAAACCGGGTGAATGTGTATATTTTTATAGACGAAAGATTAGGGTATTTTCGTTAAAAAAGGGAATATTGAACCATGCAATACCCCGGGGTGAAGGTTTGCGGGCGCCAGGCATTTCACCAAATTTCAAATCATAATTTCACAAAAGCACTTTTTCCGATAAGGCTGTTATTGTTGTTATTAACCACTTCGATAATATAAGTGCCTGGCGCCAGGTTACTGATATTGTTTTGCCAGTTAGCCGATGAAGATGTTGCACCTGCTACAACCCTTCCTGTTATGCTTATTATTTTAATACCATACAATTGTGTATTGGCGCCTTGTTTGATACCGGGTGTAATTGCACCATTTTGTAAGGCTGACTCGCCAGCGACCGGGGTACTATTGTTTTGATTTATGGCTAAGTTGATAACACTGCCCGCCGGGTTTGGATAAACGCTGATATTACCTGCACTAACATTGTTTCCATTTCCGTAAATCAATGTAACAATGTTTGAATAAACAATGGTGCCATTCACGTCTTGCATCTTAAGGCGGTACATATCTGTCGCGGCAGGCGGCGTTTTATCCAAAAAACTGTAAGTACCTAAATCACCCGAAACAAAGCCACCTACGACAACATAGGTTTCGCCTCCGTCGCTGCTCCTTTCAACAGTGAAGTTGGTATAGTTCTGCTCGTTCTCCGTTTTCCATACCACCTGCGCTCCGCCTGAAGACTTGGTAGCTGTAAAATTTAGCAAATGTACGCCTAAGGCCGGGTTTTGGCGGATAACCAACGTGAAACGGCTTTTTCCATAACTGTTAGTATCAGCTAAATCAATAGTAAAAGCATAGGTTGCATTATTGCGGATGTCCAGTGAGTCTTTTTTGTAATTATCCATCAGCCATAGCTCATAAATTGCCGGGATGGCATCTATGGCTGTTCGCTTAAGCGTATATAAGCCATTTAGGGTTCCCTCCACATCTAACTTTACAACCTGCGGGGCCAACTTCGGCAACGGGAGATAATTGATCGCCAACGGCACATTGTCTGACGATAGGCTCGATAAGCCATCAACAGCATCGATGCCGGGAATATACATGGCGTCTTCACCGGGATTATATAGCGGCGAAGTGTTTGAGTTAAACCCAATAACTATGTCATCGTAATTTAATGAATCGGTAATTAGTTTTAAGCGGAGTGTTTGCTGTACGGCGTTCTGTACCGGTGTCCCCAGCAATAAATTGCTGCCTGTTAACTGTGAGGTTGCTGCCTTAGCTGATTCGTTGAATACGAGCGATGCCCCGGCTGCATTGGCCTGCACAAAAAAGCCCTGTCCGCTTGCTATAATGTTGGTAGCAGTTCCGGTACCGCTGCCCCCGCTTGATGATTTGGTTATATAAGTATCGTACTGGTTTGTTACCGGGTTAAAAACATAAATGGTTGGGTTAATATTTGTGCGGGCGATGCCAGTATTTGAAAAAGCAGTGTTCCAGTCTATCGAGCAGGGGTACGGATTGCCTACCATATTAAATCCGCGTACAACACTATTGGTATTACTACCAGTGCCGTTCCCGGTAATGGTAAAGCCTAAATTTGACGAAGTTGGGTTATACCAATCCTTAACAGTTACCGACTGCTGGTTGATATTGCCTGTTGAAGTAAGCGTTACATTTTCAGGTGCAACATACGGCGCTGCTGTTCTTGCCGACCAATTTGTTGCCGCACCCCTAAAAAAGAAGAAAATACCATTGCCCACAGGGATGGAATAAGCATTGCCATCGCTGGCCCCTATGGTACCTGCTGAAGTTGAGTTGGTGATGTTGGTAATGCCAATAAAATCTCCACTGGTAAAGGTAGCGTTGCTTGGTATTATGCTTTCACGATACAGATAGATTGATGGGTTTCCGGCGCTGGTACTTCCACCGGCGCAACCCGTGATAAAAGCGTTTGAGGTGCTGTTTGCAGTGGTGGTTTCGCCTGCGGTAGCACCAACTATATAATTTAAACCGTAAACATTATTGCTGTTTACTTTTACAGCTGTATTAACGGGCGACGATATGATGCGGTAATTGCGCCCAAGCCAGCGCCCTTTGGTGTTGTCGAAAACAGTACTGCCCTGGTAATAACGCTGAACATTGAACGTGCCCGTACAGGTTGCTGTTGCGTTAAATGCCCCGATTGCTGCCGAGCCGTTTGCATCTGATTGTAATGTAAAAACCCCAGGACTGGTATTAGTGATTGATGTAGTAGTGCCCGTTGGGAAAATAATCGATGTTGAACCGAGGTTAAAGGTACCGGTATTGCTTAACGAGGTGCTTTGTGCGTTCAGGCTGATGACACAGGAGGATCCGGAGGTGCCTGCAAAAAACGTCCCGGAATTAGTGATGTTTGATTTAAAGGTCGCTGCTGTTATGCTTGATGCTGAATCGGCTGTAAAAGTAGCCGTATTGTTTAAAACCTGGGCGTTACCGCCCGAACCCAAAAAGTTAATGGCTGTGCCGTTTATTTTCATAGTGGCGCCCGCGCCCGTATTTTGTATGCTGGCGCCCTGGCCCGACAGAGTGTACGTTGAGGCATGGTCGTTCCAGGTACCCGAATTGGTGATCGAGCTGCCCGAAGTACTTAAAGCAAAAGCACACGAACTTTGTGTGGTAAATGTCGCGCCTGAACTATTCTGGATGGCATTGTCGTTCCCAAAGCTGAAAGTTGTACCCGTAGCTTTAAATGTTCCGGAATTACTTAAAAAAGCGCCCGCGCCCGAAAGATTGATCGTGGCTGAATTGCACGTTACCGTTGCCCCGCTTGAATTTTGCAGCGAATTGTTATCGTTTCCAAAGGTAAGCGTACCCGAAGTTATGTTTATTTTGCCCGAGCTGGTGACCGTTGAAGGGGTACCTGTGAAACTGAAGTTGCCGCCTCCGGTCACATTGATTGTCCCGGTATTGGTGATGTTCGCGGTCGAATTGACCGTACACGCGCTACAGTTAAGCGTGCCTGCATTGCTCATATTTGCAATTCCATCGCCATTATTAAGATTTACCGTGCCCGTAAAAGTAACGGTAGCGCCCGAACCTATTGCAAATTGAGAATCAAACGCGAAATTTACCGTTCCGGCGATACTCGCTGTGCCGCTGCCGCTAAAAGTAATACCCAATGCAACGCCTGATGGCTGTGCTATACTCATGCCCCCGGTTACAATAAGCGTTGGCGCCGTACCCGTAAAGCTTATAGTAATGCCCGAAACGCCAAAATTGGTCGACTCAAGCTCGGCTATGGTAACATTGCCGCTATAGCTGATGGTTGCATTGCTTGTATTTACAATGGCTATATCGGTTGTAAGTACCTGGCCGGGGTATAGCGATGGTATAAGGCCTCCAACTCTCCAGTTAACAGGTGTGGTCCATGAACCGGACGTTCCTCCGGCCCATACGTACGAAACTTGGGCATTAGTCTTTTTGGCGCCAAAACATAGTGTAAACACCACCAGGCAAAACAATAAACGTATTTTCAATTTATCGTTATTTTTAAATATTCAGCAATAAACAGCTCATCTGTGCGCGTATTTGCATAAAATGCTGGGTTTGTTAGTAGCGTTAGTCAGTTTAGTTGGTCTTTTTTCTTGAGTTAAAGTCAAACATCCTGGAGATAGTAAAGCCCAAACGGAATTGCCCTTTTGAAAAATTGGATTGGGTATCATTTAAATAGTTGATCTCCGAAACAGCCCTGGCGTTGGTTATGTTTATTGTAAACACATGCCCCCCAGTTTCAATTTCAATCCCCACACCCAGGGGGTCATAGAATCCGTTTGCGGTTGTTCTGAATGAAGAAAATGGATGGGCGTAATCAATTATTAAACCCATGTGATTCGTTAGCTTCAACCTGGCTGTGGCCCCAAGCGAAAAAAAACTTTCCTCACTGCCCGGCACTAACGGAATGGTGGAATTGTTAGTTACAAATGTTGGGGTAAGTTGTAAAGATATACCAGGCGAAAATTTTCGGGCTATCATAACTTGCGCCAGGTAGGAAACCCTGTCGCCAAATGTGGGATAAGTCACAAATCCGTATGGCCTTAATGCACCCTCGCCGAGGAGGGTAATAGCAACAGGCGAGCTACCATTACTTGTTTGATGGAGTACTGCATATTTAAATTCAAGATCTGCCAGCCCCTCGATGGTGCTTCTGCCTATATCAATGTTCAGGTTATCGGTAACGCCGTATTCAAATCCCAGGTAAACATCAGATACATCGTCAAGCCCGTAATAAAACTGGCCACCGCCGTTTGTACCTGCAAAATCACCGAACCGGTGTATGATAAGAAAATTAAGATTGTGTTTTTTTACGGTTTCGGTAGTTTGTGTTAAAATAAGCCTTGATGATTTAAAAATAACTACCGGCCCGCTTTTACTGTCGGTACTTATTGAATTTAATAATGAATCAGTTGAGCTGTTTTGTTTGGTGGTATCAGTTTTTTGAGCCATTAACCCTGTGCTGATAATGGCCAGGATAAATAAAATAAAATATTTCTTCATGCTAAAATTCTACTTGGTTTTTGAATTGTTATTATTGGATAAATAAATGGCCGAAACATTCATTTTAATGCTTTCGGCAATGTTGTGAAATACGATACTTGGTATGGTGATATGGTGATCGGCACATTTTACCATAAATTCCGATGTCATGCTTATCACGCCGTTTTTTACAGTAATGGTTCCCGGTACCGCCCTTTTTTGTGTAACGCCATGTACGGTCAGGTCGCCAGTAACTGTTACGGGGTAGGCGCCGTCTTTTGAAATGTCTACCTGTTCCTGTATTTTGCCTTTGAATGTGGCTTTTGGAAACTTGTCGCTTTCCATATAATCTGAATTAAAATGCTCCTGCATCAACGATTTTTCGAATTGGAACGAGGGTATAGAAACACTGAAGGCCAACTCGCCTGTGGAGGCATTATAAACAGAAACCCCGGTAGAGGTAGCGGCTTTAATATCCTCTATAGGCGCACTTGAATATAAAGTGATCCTTGCATTTTTACAGATGTATATATCCTGGCCGCTCGCCCTGGTGGAGCATGCTGCTACTATAAAAAATGTAAAGAAAAAAATGGAATTAATTAGATTTTTCATTGAATGATGATGTTTTTTACAGATAAATTTTTTTACCCTTCTTTTGTTACACAACGTGACTTGCTTCTCAATGGTTGCCTTGGGTATCGGTTAATGTTATAACCAGCTAATTTTTACCGCTTATAATATTCTCCTACGGCGATTTAGAAAAGTAAAGATTTGAAGAGATAATAGTTAAATAAACTCCATCATTGCGGGCAGTCTATATACTCCAAATAATACCGTTGAAAATGATGTTTAAAGTTGAAAACCTGCGGCAGGGAAAGCAATTTATGGTTGTGTAGCAGTCAAATAGATGTAACAACAATTTAACACAACGACTATTAAAGCCCGAAGAATTTATGGCTATTTTTGACTAAAATTGCGATACCGTGAAAATCAAACCATCATATACACTAATCATCTTATCCTTCATGGCTTTATTCGGCGCCTGCAAAAAACCGAATGACGCCCCAAAAGGTGCACCTGCGCAAGCGCCTACGGTTTATGTTTTAGGCGCAGATAACAACCATAATTTTATGTACTGGAAAAACGGCGTGGCCGCCAGTTTACCAGCTACCATAGCCACTGGTGGTGCTGCTTATGTTTCGGGGAATAATATTTATGCTGCCGGCGGCACTAATTTTTATTTCGGCGCGGGCAGGCCCGGAAATGCAGGATATTGGAATAATGGCGTTATTACAGCGTTGCCTGCCACAACGGGCTACGCTTTTGCAAGTGCTGTTTTTGCTTCGGGTGGCGATGTGTACGCAGCTGGTGTTACCTATTACCCCCAACAGTTCACGGTACCCTATACAACGCCTACCGCAACCTATCCAACGGCAGGCTATGTAGCCACTTGTTGGAAAAATGGGGTAGCCGCAAACCTCTCGTCCAAAGGTATTGACGGGCAGGATGGAGGCTTTGCCATTACTGATTATTCGGACTATGTAAGCGGTATATTTGTTTCGGGCAATGACGTATATATTTCCGGTGGCAGCAACATAAGTCAGCAGGGTGTCGACAGCACTTATCATTTTGCAAGGTATTGGAAAAACGGCGTTCCTACTGAACTTGTAAACGGTCTAACTACTATTACTCCTTCGCAGAACGATTATCCAAACAGTACTGCTATTTATGTGGCAGGCAGCGATGTTTACGTGGCTGGTTTTGAAAGCGTTGGAGGCCCCGACACCAGCCTTACGTTAAGAGCCCTTTATTGGAAAAACGGGGTTGCATCACTCCTTACAACTTTCGCGTTTTCGCCGGCGGTGGCCAGTTCCATTTTTGTTTCGGGGAATGACTTGTACGTGGCTGGATATGAAACCACAAACGGGTTTACTTATGCCACTTATTGGAAAAATGGTGTTGCAAAAAACCTTACCACGAATATCTATTCAGAGGCATCATCAATTTTTGTTTCGGGCAGCGACGTGTACGTGGCGGGCTTTGAAGTTGTTAATGGCGCCCGGTATGCAGTGTACTGGAAAAATGGAACGGTAGTAAAATTAGGCGCTAATGTTACCGCCAGTTCAATTTATGTGCAATAAGCCCCATTAATAACATTAAATAATAAGGGGATTAGAACGCAAGGTGCACATCCTAATTTAGCCTCTTTGATTTAAAGCTGGTCAACCCTTTCTTAATTGTTTTGCCCGCTCATCTATGGTTATAGCAACAGGCAATGGGTTTTCGTAAGGCTGAAACATTTCTATAAATTTCTGCTCATGTTTCTCCGGCCGCTGTGTTTTTAAATTGTAGTGTACAAACGTTGTCCATAGTACAGCTTTGACCGCTATATTTTGATCATCCCACATACTCATCTCAACCAGGATCGACCGCTCATCAATTTTCAGGATCATCGACCTGATGGTTACGGTTTCCATCAATAGTGCCGGCCTGATATAAACGATCTCATTTTTGCCAATCACCCAGCTCAGGCCTGTATCCCGGGCCAATTCATAAACGTTAAAATGATGAAATTTTAATAAATGGTCTTCCCTGGCATTGATAAAATAGTCGATGTACCTGGAATTATTTAAGTGGTTAAAAGGATCACAATCGGGAAACCGGACCGAATATTTGGTTTCCCAAACTTTGTTTAATGTTTGCATAATTTATTTTTCTTAACTCGTGAACCTCAGCGAATTTCGCATATCCGGCGCAATGTATAGTCATTTCATTTTCATTTGATGAAGATTGGGCCATGCATCCCACCACCAAAAAGATAAAGCAACACAAAGTGCGTCAATCACATCTTTGGGTATATTGTGATACATCAAATTAAGAAGCAGGTGTCCTATATTGTATCCTACAGATATTTTATTCGGGTAGAATTAGCTAAACTAATGTGCAAACAACGATCAAAAACCATTTGGTATTGAAATTGCAATTGTTATTTCAATTATCTACCATTAAAAAAAACACCATGAGATCAATTTTGTACATTATAGCAGTGATCCTTATAATAGGATGGGCTATCGGAACATTTGCATACGCCGCGGGCGGGTTAATCCACATTTTATTAGTAATAGCGATCATCGCTTTAATACTTGGTTTCCTACGCAGGGATACTACTGTAATTTAGTGGAATAAAGGATTAATAAGATTTGCGAAAGGTGCGGTTGAGTATAAACCCGGTTTACTAGCCGGGTTTATCGTTTATTATATTTTATATTGCCTGCCCAAAATTTGAATAACGCTAATGGCTACCCCTAATAACTTACAACGCTTTGTCACCGCCCAGGAAACTACCTGGCAGAATGCATTGACGGAAATTCAGCAGGGCCGCAAACGCAGCCATTGGATGTGGTTTATTTTCCCGCAGATACAAGGGCTTGGGTTTAGCTCGACTTCCATTTTTTATGCGATAAAGAATAAACGCGAAGCGCAGGATTTTTTAAAGCACCCGGTATTGGGCAGCCGGCTCATCCAAATCAGCAATGAGTTGTTAAACCTGAAAACTAAAGACGCCCTTGACGTATTCGGCAGCCCCGATGACCAAAAATTGAGATCATCTATGACTTTATTTTCTTCGCTTGGCAACGCCGATGAGGTATTTAAATTGGTGCTGGATAAATTTTTCGACGGGAAAAAAGACGCCATCACGTTGACACTAATGGACAATAATAAATTTTAATCCGCCCGTAACCAAATCGCCGTTTACAGCCAATAAGGCCATGCTTAACTTTCGCCCTTCGCTTTCTTAACATATTCTGTCAGCTCATTCACTGTATTCAAAGAAGCTAATTCATCAACTGCCTGTTTATGTGCATCGGTGCCGGGTTCAGCGCCGCTGATATTGCGGGCAATCATGGCTAATAAACATTTTTGCAGGTCGTTTAGCGGCATGTCGTCATCGGCATTAGTGTTGGTACAACTTAGCGGGTTAAGGGCTACAGTCCCCTTGTTTACGGTGGCATTTGCAAGCACACCCGAAAAATCAGGCGCCTGCGCGGCCCGGGCGCCCATTACGCCGCCGCTTACATCAATGCCCTGCCAGCCAAGTATAGTGCGTACAAAAGAGGTATGGTCAAATGGAATATTATCAGCGTTGCCGGTATTTGGCGAACGAAATACTGTTCCTCCTGCTATCATAGGCGAGATCAGTAGCGTTGGTATGCGTACCCCCAGGCGGTCAAACGTAAAGCCCGACCAATCGGTCATCTCATCAGGGGCAATAGTCGGGCCGGGCGGCACGTGGTCCAAAGTGCCGCCGTGTTCGTCAAACGTTACTATAAACAAGGTGGTATCCCAGTTTTTGTAAGTGCTAAGTTTGTTATAAACCTGGGCAAGCAATTGCTCGGCAGGGCAAACGTTATAAGGCGGGTGATAGTCGCTGGCAGGAACAAGGGTTTTGCCCAGCACCACTTCAGGATAAAATACGGGCTCCAGGTAACAAAATGCGGGCAAAGTGGCCTGGCTGTCTATGGTATCAAAAAATGTGTTCAGTTGGTAAAAGTTGCCGGGCTTTTCAAGCATAAGACTCCTAACCTGTGGAAATATCTCGGCCGTAATGGGTATAGGTTCCAACGAGTGCCGGTGCCAGTAAAGGCCCCAGTCATCATTACCGCAGTTGCTTAACACGTGGAAAATGCTGCGCATGCTTGGCTGTATTACATCGATTGGGTCGGTCCCGAATTTT
>JABDCF010000072.1 GCA_013288235.1 Bacteroidota bacterium
AGCTGCCGACCCCATTACAAGGTGGAAGTGGGCAACAACAAAATAAGTATCGTGTAAAGGGATATCCAAAGCGGCGTTACCAAGGAAAATACCGGTTAAACCGCCCGAAATAAAGAACGATACCATCCCGATAGAGAAAAGCATAGCAGGTGTGAAACGGATATTGCCCCGCCACAGTGTTGCCAGCCAGTTAAACGTTTTTACAGCCGATGGAACTGCGATGATCAGCGTTGTAATCATGAACACACCGCCAAGGAATGGGTTCATCCCGGTTATAAACATGTGGTGGCCCCAAACGATAAAGGATAACACCGAGATACCGATCAGTGAATAAACCATGGCGTGGTAGCCAAATATAGGTTTACGCGAGTTTACTGCTATAACTTCGGATGCTATACCCATTGCAGGCATAATAACGATATATACCTCGGGGTGGCCTAAAAACCAAAACAAATGCTGGAACAATATTGGGCTACCGCCTTCGTAAGGCATCACATGGCCATTTAATACAATATCCGAAAGGTAAAAGCTTGTACCAAAGCTACGGTCGAAAATTAACAGCACAACACCTGCAACCAAAACCGGGAAAGCAAGTACACCTAAAACGGCTGTTAAAAACAGCGCCCAAACTGTTAAAGGCATTTTCCAAAGGTCCATACCCTTTGTGCGCATATTTAAAACGGTGCTTACATAGTTGATGCCGCCCATTAATGACGAACCTATAAAACATACCATGCTTATAAGCCACAGTGTCATACCCAAACCTGAACCGGGCATAGCTTCGGGCAATGCTGATAATGGCGGATAAATTGTCCAGCCACCACTTGCAGGGCCTTTTTCGACAAAGAACGATGACAGCATGATAATACTTGCTGTTAAAAAGAACCAGTACGACAGCATATTTACAAAAGGCGAAGCCATGTCACGTGCACCAACCTGTAGTGGAATAAGTAAATTGGCGAAAGTGCCGCTTAAGCCGGCCGTTAACACAAAAAACACCATGATGGTACCGTGTATGGTTACCAGCGACATATAAAAATCGGGGCTTAAACGCCCACCGGGTGCAAAACGGCCAAGTAAAGTTTCCAATAAAGGGAATGACCTATCAGGATAAGCCAACTGTATCCTGAATAAAATAGACAAGGTCATTGCAATGAATGCCATAATTATCCCTGTAACAAGGAATTGTTTGGCTATATATTTATGATCCTGGCTAAATACGTAGGTATTCAGGAAAGTTGCTTTATGATGGTGTTCGTGACCTTCTTCGTGATGAACTACGCCGTGATCGTGAACTGCTAATGTTGACATACTCGCTAATCTTTATATATTAATTGTTTAACGCTAACCTGTTTGATGATAACCGCTTTGCAGCAGCTGTTTTTACTGTTGTATCCACAGCCGGGGCCGGGGTTGGGGCCGGGGTTACGGGCAGCTTCAATTCCTCCCTTAACTTATCAGTTAAATAAGGCTTTTGTTTTGCTATCCAATCCTGGTACTCGGCTTGTGTTACCACACGTACTACTTTTTGCATATTATAGTGGCCCCCGCCGCATATTTTATTGCAATAAAGCGTGTACTCAAAATTCGGGTTATCAGTTTTCGCACGCATCTGCGCCGTAGTGATTGTCGGGGTAAATTTAAAGAAGGTTGGCAAACCCGGTACAGCATTTAACTGCGCACGGAAATGCGGAAGGAAAACACTGTGTATTACATCCTGTGCATGTATATTCAACCTTATCGATTTATTTACAGGTAATACTAAAGTATCGGCCTTAAGGTCATCAAAACTATTCCTGTCTTTAAAATCAACACCTAATATGTTCAGAGGGCTCGACAATGTATAGTTAACCGCACCAAGCTTTCCATCCGGGCCTGGGTAACGCAGCTCCCATGCAAATTGGTGACCGGTAATATCAATGTTAAGGTCGCCTTTCACTTCGGTATAATCCATTACCTTTTGCCATGTAAAAAATCCGAAAACAACCAGGATGGTTAAAACAATTGCCGGTATAATGGTCCATATTTTTTCAATGGTATTATTATGCGGAAGGTAATAGGCTTTGCGTTTTTCGGAACCACGATAATAAAATGCAAAGCCGAACAATAATACCTGGGTAATAACAAATACTATAAGTGTTAGGATGGTTGTAACATCGAACATGTCATCAATAGCAACACCGTGAACTGATGCGGCTTCCGGCAATTTCATGCTACCCTGTACAGTTAACGACCAATAAGCGCCATACATGCCCACGATCAGGAATATTAAACAGATTATCCCCATTATATTATTCCAGTTCAGGCCTTTTTTGCCCTGCATTTTTTGGGTAAGATCATATACCCTTAATATTTTACCAAGAATGGCAACACATAGGCAGCCTACCAGGAAAAGAAGCACATAATAGCCAACGCTGCCCCACATTACACTTTTATCTGTCGTTGAGCCATCTATAGCCGTACCGCCAGTGTTTTGCGCCATTAACAGGTTAGTGCCAAAAAGCAGGAACGCAGCAGAAAGCGATATTATTTTTTTAGAATGTATTAATCTTTTGAATCCCATTTTAATCTTTGTTTGGTATTCTTTTTATTTAGTGCAAATTTAATAATTATTACAAGTGATGGTGCAGGCTCTCTTCCAGCAACGGGTGCCTTTTCGGTGCAAGTGATTTAAATTTGCTTAACGCATTCAGCATAGCGAACATAAATAAACCTGCGAACCCTAAAAATACAGCAATTTCGATAGGGCCTATACCAAACAAAAAGCTTGTTTTTGAATCGCCCGGGCTAAAGAAACCTGATTGCGGGCCAACAGTGCCCGGCATTATCATTTGCCAGTAATCAAGCCAGTGGCCGCATATCAAAATGATACAGGCAACTTTTAATACACTGATCATCCGTTTTGAATCGCGCGACATCAGCACTAACAATGGCGTTGCAAAGTTAATAATGATGTTTAACCAGAACCATGGTTTAAATTCGGGCTCCCATCTGCGGTAAAAATAAGCAGCTTCTTCAGGAAGGTTAGCGTACCATGTTAACAGGAACTGTGCGAACCATAAGTAAGTCCAGAAAATAGAGAAACCAAATAATAATTGCCCCATATTATGCAAATGATCTTCGGTAACCCATTGTATGTAGCCACCTTGTTTTAACAGGATAAGTGTAAGCGTAATTACCGCCATACCGCTTACCCAAAGGGCTGCAAAATTATACCAGCCAAACATGGTTGAAAACCAGTGCGCTTCTAATGACATAATGGTATCAAACGCAAACAATGGTACAGTAAAGCCGAATATAACTAAGAATATAACAGATACTTTAAAGCTCTTATTATAATTAAGCATCCCGCCTAATTCATCTTCGTTGTTTGAATATTTTACCAGTAACCAGCCTAATAAGCTATAGCAGCCCAGGTAGGTAACTAAACGGATAAGAAAGAAAGGAATATTCAGAAAGCCTGATTTACCGGCTATAACAGCATTGTAATTTTCGTTACCCGGGGTAGTAATACCTTTAAGCGCCCATTGTTTATACAGGTAAGGTATAATAGTTTGCTTACCTTCTTCGTTGAGGCCCGGATGTGTAAAAAACAAACCTAATCCAATAATAACCAGTAAAACCACAGCGGCTATAGGCAGTACTTTGGCAAATGCCTGCGGAATACGCAGAATAGAAGCCGACCAGCCTGCCTGGGCTACATATTGCACAGCGCAAAAGAACACGCCGCAGGTACAAACACAGGCAAAGTAATAACCCATTAATAACAAGTTTGCAAATGTGCGTTCACCACTGCCGGTTAAAAAACCGACTGCTATTCCAATTACACCAATAGCTATTAATACAAGGCTCCAGGTTTTGGCCCTGCCTTGAAATATAAATCGTTCATCGAAACTATGAGAAGTCTTCATCAAAAATTCAGCTTATAAAGTTTGTAAATGGTGAACATACAGAATTACTTTCATGCGTTCCTGCGGGTCTAACTGCGAAGCGTATGAACCCATTGCATTTACGCCATAAGTAATAGTATGATAAATTTTACCGTCAGTTAAGTCCTTCATTGCGCCTCCGCGTGATGATTGCCCTTTTGAATACGATGGCGGTGCAGGGAACCCGTGTGCCACTACCAATCCATCGCCCTGGCCCGACATGCCATGGCAGGGTGAACAAAAATGCTCGAACAACATTTGCCCCTGTGCAAAATTTTGCGGGGTATTGGCAATGGTATCCTTATATTCAGTACCTGCCAGTTCATAGCCATCCTTTGTATTAGGATAATCAAACCGGATAAACCCTACAGGCGTAGTGCCTGCCGGTGGTACCTGTGCCGTTTTCCCATCCTTAAAATTATCATTTTTCTGATCCGGATCGGGTGCGATATGCTCGTACATATTGGGAGCGTATTCCCAACCGGTACTCCTTTTATCTTTGCACGATGAAATTATAACCGTTGCAGCGATAACGATAACCGTTGTGCCCAATATTTTTCTTTTATTCATAGCTAACATATTTTCTGTCGTTATGCTTTACTTCAACTGCTCCTGCTTGTTTTAAAACATTTGTTATATCATCATGCGGTATATTGCCTTTGGCATCAATGGCAATAACAAACCTGTCATCGGTAGCCCTCAGGTCCATTACCCTTGGCGTGCGTCCCGGGAACAGGTGGGTCGCATAAAAGAAAGTGGCCGTCATCCCAAATGCGGTAAACAATACCGTCCATTCAAAAGTGATGGGAATAAAATCGGGCACTGCAAATGCCGGCTTACCGCCAATATTCATAGGCCAATCAAGCGCAAGCATGTAGGTGGCCATTGAAAATATGGTTGTACCGCCCAGGCAGCCGAACATAAAAGCAGCCCAACCTAAGCGCGAATCCTTTATACCCAGCTTCTTTTCGATTCCGTGTATAGGCATTGGCGTGTATACATCGTAAATTGGGATGCTGTTTTTTTGTAGCTCATCGATCCCATGCATCATTTCATCAGGATCATCAAAAAGGCCTAAAATATATTTGGTGCTGCTCATTTTTATATTTTTTCGTAATCAGCGATCTCAACGCTATCAAAAGTGACTAAAGACTCTTTATAAAACTGTACTTGTTCCGGATCAAGGCCACCATGATCCAATATCTTTTTCTTAGCCTGCTCGCTCGAGCTCTTCAATATTAGTTTTACTTCGGCTATCGCGATGGATGGGAATACCCTGATAAACAACAGGAACATCGTGAAAAACAATCCTATCGACCCGATAAATACGCTCATATCAACCCAGGTTGGATAAAACATTGCCCAGCTTGACGGAAGGAAATCGCGGTGTAATGAGGTAACGATGATCACAAACCTTTCAAACCACATACCTATGTTAACCACAATAGATAATACCCATGCAATCGGAATGCTCGTCCTTATCTTTTTAAACCACATTAACTGGGTCATCAGCACATTACAACCGTACATCATACAACCAGCCCACCAATATGGCCCGATAAACCTGTTAAGGAAAGTGTATTGCTCATATTCACTACCCGAGTAGTAAGCGATAAAGAACTCAGTTAAGTAAGCCACGCCCACTATGGATCCTGTTAACAGGATGATCTTGTTCATCGCCTCGATGTGGAACATCGTGATATAATTCTCAAGTCCTAATACTTTACGCGTTACCAATAATAGTGTTTGCACCATCGCAAACCCCGAGAAGATAGCACCCGCAACGAAATATGGCGGGAATATAGTAGTGTGCCAGCCCGGTTCCAGCGAAGTGGCAAAGTCCATTGATACTATAGTGTGTACCGAAAGTACCAGCGGTGTTGAAATACCTGCCAATATTAAACACACAGTTTCAAAACGCTGCCATGTTTTTACTGAACCTGTCCAGCCGAAAGAGCAAAAAGAATATATTTTGCGGCGCAGGCCTGTAGCGCGGTCGCGGATACTTGCCAGATCGGGCAATAAACCTGTGTACCAAAATACTAATGATACCGAGAAGTAAGTTGATATCGCGAATACGTCCCAAACAAGCGGCGAGTTAAAGTTAACCCATATAGAACCGAACTGGTTTGGCAGCGGCAACGGCCAGTAGGCTAACCATGGGCGGCCCATGTGCGACACTACATATGTGGCCGCACAAATTACCGCGAAGATGGTCATCGCCTCGGCAGAGCGGTTAATGGAGTTACGCCAGTTTTGGCGGAACAATAATAATATCGCAGAGATAAGCGTTCCGGCGTGACCAATACCTACCCACCACACGAAACCGGTGATATCCCAAGCCCAACCCACTGTTTTATTTAGTCCCCACTCCCCTATTCCGTACCAAAATGTCCAGCTTACTGCAAATACCCACAGGCAGGCACCCAAAGAAGCCACGGTAAAACCTATCCACCATGCACGTCCTGGCATCCGTTCTACCGGCGCCAATATATCATTGGTGATCTTGGCGTATGTGATGTCTTTCCCCGTTATTAACGGTTCCCTGATTATTGATTCACTATGAGATGCCATATTTTAAATCTCTCTTGTAATTAATTTTAAGCTTCTGTTTCAGATATATTTCTAACTTTTACCTGGTAACCAACACCCGGCTGCGTATTCAATTCCTCGAGCACGTAGTAAGTCCTTTCGCTCTTCAATGCTTTTGACACTTCAGAGTTAGGGTCGTTTGCGTTACCGAATACTATTGCGTTAGCAGGGCAGGTTTGCTGGCAGGCAACTTTTATATCGCCATCCTTAACTGCGCGTTTTTCAATTTTTGCTTTAAGTTTACCGGCTTGTATACGCTGGATACACATCGAGCATTTTTCCATCACACCACGGAAACGTGTAACCACATCAGGGTTAAGTACTAACAGTGTATGGTCGTTTTGTAAATAGTTTTCAAAACGCGAGTCGTTCCAGTAGTTAAACCAGTTGAAGCGGCGTACTTTGTATGGGCAGTTGTTTGCACAATAACGTGTACCTACGCAACGGTTATAAGCCATGTGGTTCAACCCTTCGGATGAGTGTACTGTTGCCAACACCGGGCAAACTGTTTCGCAAGGTGCATGGTCGCAGTGCTGGCAAAGCATTGGCTGGTAAACAACTCTTACGTTGTCAAGGTCTTCCAGTTTTGAAAGCTCCCTTTCGCGGGTTACACCGCCGTTACCGTCATCGTTAAAGCTGTAGTAACGGTCAATGCGTATCCAGTGCATTTCTCGGCGGCGGCCAACTTCGGCCTTGCCAACTACGGGCACATTATTTTCGGCGCTGCAAGCAACCACGCATGCGCCGCAGCCGGTACATGCGTTAAGGTCGATGGCCATTACCCAGTTATACTGAGGGTGGTCATATTCCTGCCAGAAAAGGTTGTTTTCGTTATAGTCTTTATGCCCCGATTCATTGCCTGAACCTGTTGAAGGGTTTTTCAGGTATTCGGTAAAGGTGGCTTCTTTTATAATACTGTTACGCCCCTCGATAGAGTGGTGCGTTTGTGTTTGCGAAAGAGGAGAATTGTTACCGGTTGCTGTAATTGTAGCGACAGCGCTTGTTTGAAATGTGCCGTTGCGAAGGCTGTGGAACGGATAGGCATTTTGGCCTACATTATCGCCTACAGGACCTGAAAGCGTACGACCGTAACCTACAGCTACCGAGATAGTGCCCTGTGTTTGGCCTGGCTGAACCAATACCGGTAAGCTAATAGTGTAACCGTTAGCGTCAATTTTTATAACATCGCCATCCGCGTATCCCCACTTCTTCATATCGCTTGGCGACATGGCAGCAAAGTTGTCCCAGGTTACTTTCGAAACCGGGTCGGGCATTTCCTGCAGCCACGGGTTATTTGCCCTTTTACCATCGCGCATTGCTACGGTTTGGTAAAGTTGCAATTCAACTTTTCCGGCATCAGCTGCAAGCAGGTTGCTATGGTCAAGTATGGTTTGCGCAACAGCATTCAGGTCGTGCCCGAAAGTATAAGTCCCTGAAGTAACAGGAGTTGCTTTTACAAAGCCTGTTTGCAATAGGGTTTCCCATCCTTTTTGGCCTGATAAACCACCTTTTGCAAGCAGGTTTTTATCCCAGTTGTTCCTGATATAAGTATAGTAATCTTTACCAGGGTTGTTACCCCATATCATCAGGCTATGTTCAGCCTGGCGGGTATCATAAACAGGGTTAATAGCTGGCTGTATAATAGTGTAGTACCCTTCGATAGCATTGTCATCACCCCATGATTCAAGGTAATAGCTGTTTGGCGCAACTATATTACAAGCCGATGCTGTTTCATCCATGTGGTCGGCAAATGACACTTTCAGGCGTACTTTCTTCAAGCCCTCGGTAATATCCTTGCTGTTATAATAATCATAAACAGGGTTTGCATTCAGGAAGAATACTGCATCAACTTCGCCGCGGCTCATTTCCTTAGTAAACTCAACCAGTTCAGCATCATTACCTGAGTATTGGTGCGATGGGTTGTCCAGGTCGATAGTAGTACCGTAGCTGCCCAACAGGGAATTGATGGCGTTAACCAATACTTGTGTAGCCACATCGTTTGAACCCGCAACTACCAGGGCTTTGCCTTTAGCTGCTGTCAGTTCTTTTGCGACAATAGCAATTGCTTTATCGGCATTGGGGTTATTGGCTAATTTTTTGCTGCCCGGTAATGTTGTGCCCGATAAGGCATTATATAAATTAACAAGTGCAATACCTTCTTCAGATGGTTTGATAAGGATACGCACATCCGCATTTGAACCTGTTATGCTCATCCCGGTTTCAAACTGGATGTGGCGTGACATCTTTTTCGCTTGCAGCGATTTGTTGTTACGGTTTTGAACGTATTGCCTGATAAACTCGGTTGGAGATATCCATGTACCCAGGAAATCGGCGCCAAAGCTTACAATTACATCTGCTTTATCAAAGTTATAATGCGGCAATACTGCTTTATTAAAACTGTTTTGATTAGCCTGAATGATACCTGTATACGATACAGCATCATAGCTGATATGCTTGGAGTTAGGGAATGCTGTAATGAAATCAGCGATAACCGCTAAAGTTGAAGGGCTGGTTATGGTTGATGATACGATGCGTATTTTTTTGCCGCCGGCTTTAATGGCTGCAAGTTCGCTTTTTATAAAACCATCAGTTTGTCCCCATCCGTAATCGCTGCCATCGCGCATTGGGTTTTTTAAACGGTTGCTATCGTACAGGTCAAGCACTGATGCCTGCGCCTGGCCGCTTAAACCGCCCTTTGCTAAAATATCATTTGGGTTACCTTCAATTTTAATTGGCCTGCCTTCGCGGGTTTTAACCAAAATGGCGCTACCCTCGTAAGTTGAAACATAATAGTTGGCCACACCCGGGGTTACTTCTTCGGGCTTTATTAAGTAAGGAATTGATTTATGAACAGGCACTTTTTGACAAGCAGCCAGTGTTACTGCGCCAACGCCAAAACCCAACGCTTTTAAAAAGTCGCGGCGCGGGGTAGTACCTGCTAAGCCGCCGCCAGTCAAAACATCTTCAATAGGAATAGGCTCCGCGAATTCGTGTTTATTTTTCTCAACAAATTCAGGTGTTTTGTTCAGCTCTTCTAAACCTTTCCAGTATTTTTTATTGCTATCCATTTAAGCTATATAAACTGTAATGCTGTGTTTATTCAATTATTAATAGTGGCACTTTCCGCACTCGATACCGCCCATTTGAGCAACCGTAACCGGTTTGCCTTCTTTTATAAGGTCGTGTACTGCCTGCATTTGTGTATAGTAAGCGTTGTCTTTAAAGTCAACTTTAGTACGTTTGTGGCACTGGATACACCATTTCATGGTAAGCGGCGAATATTGGTAAACCTCTTTCATGGTTTCAACCGGACCATGGCAGGTCTGGCATTTTTGCTTTCCGGCTACTACGTGCTGCGAGTGGTTAAAATAAACCAGATCGGGCAGGTTGTGGATACGGATCCATTGTATAGGCCGTGCTTTGTCGGCATCGTATTTTTGTGTGGTAGGATCGTATCCCAATGCGTCATATATTTTATGTATTTCGGGAGATTCCGTTTTAACTGTTTTATGGCAGTTCATACACACGTTTAAAGATGGGATAGATGCGTTTTTTGATTTATATGCACCCGAGTGGCAATACTGGCAGTTAATTTGCATAGCGCCGGCGTGCAGATCATGCGGGAATTTAATAGGCTGAACCGGCTGGTAACCCTGGTGAACGTTGGTAGTCCACATGGTAACCCATGTCCAACTACCGAGGGCTAAAGTGCCGCAAAGCAAAACAAAGAATACGAATTTTTTATTTTTTGCAAGCCGTTTTACAGTAGCGAAACGGTCAACAGTTACTAACTCAATTTCTTCTTCTGTTATAAGGATGTCCTTATTTTTCAGCAGCAGGCGCTCAAGGGTTGTTACAACCTTATTTAATACCAGTATAATAATAAAGGCAAGTATGATAACGCCTAACAATGCCCAGATCACGAGGCTGCTTGGGCCGGTTTCTACAGCTGGCCCAACAGGAGTTGTAGGTTTTGCCGCTTGTTCGGTTTTCCAATCAGCACGTACATAAGCAATAATGTTCGCAACATCACCATCAGATAACTGGGCAAACACGGTCATGTTCGACTGGTTGTACTGGTTATAAATATCAGTAGCTTTTTTGTCGTGGGCTGCAATTAAGGCCTGGTTGTTCTCGATCCATTTGGTCAGCCATTTATCATCAGTTTCGGAACTGATGGTTGGGCCTAATGCAGGGCCAACAAGCCTGATATCAATTTTATGGCAGGTGGTACAATTGGCTTTAAAAAGAGCCTCACCCTTGGTAGCATCCCCTTGCGCATAGGCCGAGGACACCAAAAAAGCAAAACCGGCAATCAGTAAAACCGACCTTGAGAATTGTTTAAAAATCAATGAGAAACTCCTCATAAAGTGTATTTATACTAAATAATTTTCTATATTAATGATTGTGATCCACGCAGAGATGTATATAATATCCCATTTTTTCAGCCACAAAAGTATAATTTATTACAGTATCACTGACAAATTAATGACAGTAATAATTAATTTATAATTGTTCTAAATAAGTGTAAAGATTGTTGAATTATGCTTTTAATAGGGCTAATTTATGTAATAATTATATTAAACCATAATATTTTCATTGTCAAATTGTTAATCAAAAAATGACATTGATCACATGATGGTCAACTGGCATAAAAGTTGGTATATTAATGACTTTTTTGCTTTGGCTGAGTGAGGACCTTTACTCCCAATTTCTAATATAATACACGCAAGGCCGATAGGTTTTTAACTGTGGAAGCCTGGCAATTGGGTAAAGGCCTTGTATATCCCGATATTTTTCTTTTTGCTGTCAAATCATTTATTCGCACTGTCGTGTGGCCAATTTTATGCTTTATCGATGCAATTGTATTCCATATTTTGGAAAATAGAAACCTTATTTGGAAAAGCGATTATTTTAATTATTGATAACATTCTGATTGACAATATATTATAATCATGGCAATTAAATTGTTATAGGTATGCCAAATGAAGGCTAAGCTTAAATAATTTGAAAACGATCATTAAATACTGTATTATTTTTTTACCCCTGTCAGTATTCTCTAACTATAGCATGGGTGCAACTTATTATTGGACAGGCACTACTTCGGCGTGGAACGCGCGAAGTAGCCGGAGGTTTGTAACAGCGCAGGTATCGACAAATGAGGAAAACAGCCGGGCTAATTGTGGACAATATTTTTAAACTATAGGATATGAAAAAGTTGTTATACGGGTTTTTTACTTCAATTGTATTAATATTTAATCTTAATGGCGCTGGCGCCCAGGCCCCTGTTATTACTTATGCAAGCCCGAAGGTATATATTACAGGGGTGGCCATCAGCCCTTTGGGCCCCAATAATACAGGTGGCGCTGTGGGCAGTTATGGTGCAGTTACCACTTTTAAAAGTATGAACAGCCCTTATTCGATAGTGCTTGATGCATCTAACAATGTATTCGCAACAGATAACGTCGACGGGGACCTTTATAAATTTACCCCTGCCGGTGTTGGCGGTACAATTTACCTTTCGTTAAACGCACCAAACGGTATAGCGGATGATGCATCAGGAAATATATGGGTATGTAACACAGGCAATAATACGGTTTGTAAGTTTAGCCCTACCGGGACTTTGTTAACTACTATAGCGGGTTTTAGTACACCTTACGGCATAACTATCGACAATTCAAACAATGTATTTGTTGTAGATAATGGAACCGGTTCTATTATAGAAATACCTGCAGGAACAACTACCATAAGTACTTTTTTAACGGGTTTTACCAATCCTTACGGGGTAGATATTGACGCATCCGGAAATGTATTTGTATCGCAAATAACCTCAAATAGTATAATCGAAGTAGCTTCCGGCAGTACAACGCACACCACATTTGCAACCGGTTTTAATTCCCCGCGCAATATAGAACCCGATGGTTTTGGCAATTTATATGTGGCTGATTTTGGTAACAATGTAATAAAGCGCGTCACATCTGCCGGTGCAGTCAGTACTATTATCACAGGTTTAAGTTCGCCCCGTGATGTGGACATTGATGCCACCGGGAACATTTACATTGCCGACTTCGGCACAAACACCATTAAAAAATCAGTTGGCACGGGCTACGCCGTTACCAACGGCACGTTGCCGGCGGGTTTATTTTTAAATGCTTATACCGGTTTCATCAGCGGCACCCCTACTACAGTTGCTGCCGCAACCAATATAACTGTTACAGCCACCAATGGGACAGGCAGCAGCAGCGCTACTTTTAGTATTGCTGTTAACTCTGCCGCCCCTGCTATTACTTATGCAAGCCCGCAGGTATACGCGGTTAACGTAGCTATCCCTCCTTTGGGTCCGGTTAATACCGGCGGGGCCGTTGGCAGCTATGGCGCGGTTACTACTTTTAAAAGTGTTAACACCCCTTACGGCATAGTTGCTGATGCATCAAACAATGTTTTTTCAACAGACGAAGCCGATGGGTTCCTTTATAAATACACATCTGCCGGTGTTGGCGGCCCGGCATATCTTTTTTTAAGTCAACCGACAGGCATTTCAGATGATGGATTGGGAAATATATGGGTATCTAACTGGGGTGCTAATACTGTTTGTAAGTTTAGCGCCTCGGGAACTTTGTTAGCTACAATATCCGGTTTCAACTCACCTTATGGTATAACTGATGACAATTCAAACAATATGTATGTAGTAGATAACGGCACCGGCACCATCATAAAAATAGCTGCGGGAACAAACGCAACAAGTACTTTTTTAACCGGGTTTACAAACCCTTACGGGATAACTATTGACGCATCCGGAAATACATTTGTATCGCAAATGACCTCTAATACTATCATCGAAGTAGCAGCCGGGAGTACCACACATACTACATTTGCAACCGGGTTTAACGCACCCCGCAATATACAGGATGATGATGTTGGCAATATATATGTGTCTGATTTTGGCGATAATGTAATAAAAATGATCACACCTGCCGGTATAATCACCACAATCGTTACCGGCTTAAGTTCGCCGCGCGATGTGGACTTTGATGCTTTGGGGAACCTTTACATTGCCGACTTCGGCACCAACACCATTAAAAAATCAGCTGGCACAGGCTATGCCATTACCAGCGGAACTTTGCCGGCGGGTTTATTTTTAAATACTTATACCGGTTATATCACAGGCACCCCTACAGTAATTGCTGCCGCCACCAACGTAACAGTTACAGCTACCAATGCCAATGGCAGCAGCAGTGCAGTTATCAGCATAGCTATAGGCGGGACAGTGTCATGGACGGCAGGCAGCAGTACTACCGCATGGGCCACCGGCGGCAACTGGAGCACAGGTACGCCCCCGGGTCAAAATGATGCTGTCAGCATCGGCGTTTCGGCTTACCTGCATGCCTTCGAGCCTTCAATAACGGTAGCAAATGTCACCGTCAATTCGTTAACATTCGGCGCAGCCCACGCGGGCGTCCTTACAGTGGGAACAGGAAAAACATTAGCTGTAGGCAATAGCCTTACTGTAAATACCGGCGCCACCGGCACACTTACAGGGACAGGGACCGGGGCTGTAAATATTGAACCGGCCGCTACTGTAAATATTACCGGCACAGGGGTATTATCCATCACTACACCTTCAAGTTTTACGCTAATGTCTGATGTTACAGGTTCAGCATCGGTAGGCCAGGTACTTTCTACTTCAATTGCAGGCGCCGGCGCCAGCACAATTAATGTTCAGCGCTATTTAACAGGCGGCGCCATAAACTATCGCGGCTACCGCTTATTATCCTCCCCGGTAAATGCCGGTACGGCTGGCGGCAATAAGGTTTACAGCATTAATTATTTAAAAACTTCTATCTTTCTTACCGGTACAAGCACCAGTGGCGGTTTTGATAATCCTGGACCGGCCAACCCCACCCTGTATTTATTCCGCGAGAACATGACGCCGACTTATGCTACTTTTTTGGGCAGCAACTTCAGGGGAATCAATAATATTAACGCTTCGCCCCTTTATGGCATGGATGACGCCACTTACCCTTCGGTTAATATTCCGGTTGGCAACGGGTTATTATGCTTCTTCAGGGGAAACAGGGGCTCCGCAGTTTATGCTACTGAAACTGTGCCGACCTACGTCCCTCAACCGGCAACTTTAACTACAACGGGAACATTAAACCAGGGCCAGATCACCGTAAAGGATTGGTTCGCCCCTTCACTTTCAACCTTAAGTTATACGGCAGCTTCCCCCACTTCGGTACAAGGCTATAACCTGGTGGGTAACCCCTATGCCAGTTCTATTGATTGGGAAACGTTCCAGACTACAACTTCTACCACAGGCATTTATGGCGTCAATATTGCCACCGCCATATACGTAATTAACCCGGCAACCCATAATTATGGCGTTTATTTTAAAGGCGGCATAAGTACCAACAACGCTTCAAATATTATTGTAAGCGGGCAGGGGTTTTTTGTGCTGGCTACCGGCACGGGCGCGCAATTAACCTTTAACGAGTCGGCCAAGAGCGGTACAAATGTTACCGGGCCAAGCATGTTGATGAGCATGCCTGTTTTAAATACTGCCCGCCAATACCTGCGCCTGCAATTAGCCCAGGATTCTATAAATACAGATGAACTAATTATCCGCTTTGATAACACTGCCGCTACCGTGCCCGATTTAAATTTGGTTGCCCCTTATTTGGCGGGATATGGCCTGGTTAACCTTTGCAGCATATCAAACGATAATATTAAAATGGCAGTTAATGCGCTCGCGCTACCTAAAAAAAGTGAAACCATAAGGTTAATGGTAAAAGCAAAATCGGATGGCATTTATAAATTAAACATGACACAATTGAATAATATACCCCAGCTGTTTGATATATGGTTAATGGATGCCTACAAAAAAGACTCCTTAGATATGCGTCATAATTCAACTTACGCATTTAACATATATATGGCAGATACTGCGAGCTTTGGCTTGAACCGGTTTAGCCTTGTTATTCGCCAAAATCCGGCCCTGGCTTATCGGTTATTAAATTTTACCGCAGCAAAGGTTCCAACAGGGGCACAGGTCCGGTTGGCCTGGACAACCGAAAATGAGCAGAATTATACCAATTTTACCGTGGAACGAAGTACTGATGGCGGCAAAACTTTTACAGTATTAGGCAACCTCGCTTCAAGCGGATTGGGCACCTACAACTTTTTGGATCAAAATCCTGCGCAGGGGGCCAACCTGTATCGTTTAAAATTAACAGACCTGAACGGAACCGTTAGTTACTCAAATGCTGTTACCTTGATGTACCAGACCATAAACAGCCTGGTAAAAACCGGGATTATTATTTATCCAAATCCAACCGGGGCTACGCTGAATTTAAATGTAGCGGCGGGTTTTAACAACACTAATCCGACCACACTTCAAGACCCGGGACCACCTTCAATTACTTATACCATCCAAATCGTAAATATTGGGGGTTCGGTAGTAACCAAGGCAACAACCAACGAGCAAAACTGGCAAACCGATGTAAGCACGCTTATGCCCGGTACCTATATTGTTAAAGTAAATAATGCAAGGGACAACAGCAAAGTGGGGCAAGGCACATTTGTTAAATTATAGTTTTGTATGCACGCCCCTAAATAAACGTTGAAATTAGTTACCAATGAGGTATTATTTTTAAAAAACATTCCATACCATGTTTCACAGCTTCGTATTTTGTCAAACTGCAAAAGATGGGACCATCCCCCATATGCAAAAGCATGAGGGGTCGGCAACAGTGCCATTAACAGGGCCGAAACGCGGTGTATTTTCGTTGCAGTTGGCCTTCAAATCTAAACTTTGGGGAAAAACGTCGTGGGAAGCAAGCAACGTGGCGATTAATGCACAGCCCGTGGCCCGGGCCACCAACATGCAGTACCTGGCCGCCGTCAGCCTGTTGGCCGTTTTCCTCATCAACATCCTTACACCTCCCGACTTTGTCATTGACATACTGTATGTATGCAGCATCGTTCTGGTCTTTAGGCAAAATACCAAAACCATTTTGCGCTTCAGCATAGCGGCCTGTATCCTGATTGTTATCAATGCGTTATTTTTTGACGTTGTGGCAGGGCATCACATATCATTGTGGATCAATCGGCTAATCTCTTTGATTGCTATTGGTATTACTTCCTACATTGCCATCCGCTATAGGCGACAAACCAAGGTCAGCACCCAAAAACAGCAGCAGTATGTAATAGCATTAGAAGCTATGCTCTTTATGATATCGCACGAGGTCAGAAAGCCGGTGGCCAATATTTTAGGGCTTGTTGAAGCTATCCATACAAATGGTGCTGAGCTATCGGGGGCTGATATACAGGAACTATCGACATATCTTCGTTATTCGGCCACAGAACTTGATACCCTAATTACATCCCTGAATACTTTTATGGAACAAACTCAAAAAGAGCATCAGGAAACTGCCGGACATTCGCCTGCTGCCTCATGGTCTGCATGAATCGGAGCGACAGGTTATCCCGCCTCTGACCGAGCGGCGCTATTGTTTCATTTTGGCGCCCTTTCCGTAACAATTTGATAACCAATTGTCTCCAAGGGTCACCTTTTTGGCAATTCCGGTATAAATAGCAAAACCAAACTAATTACATCATGAAAACAAAATTTTTAATTCCGCTATTAGCGGGGGTGGCGCTTTTTTGTGCCTGTAAAGGGCATCGCGGCGGCTATGAAGTTGTAAATAACGGCAGCAGCGCTGCCGCTGATTCTACAAAAATGGACTCGGTGAATATGAGCAAAGTCAAACTGGTAAAAACCGCCGCCATCAGTTTCAAAGTAAAAAATGTGCAGCAAACCGCCGAACATATCACCGCCCTGACCACAAGCATCAACGGCATGGTAATGCACCACCAGATGGGTTCGGCAGCTGAACGTAGCCAGGATGTCCGCATCAGTAATGACTCTGTTATGCGGGTAACTTCCTTTAATACTACAGCAGACATGACAGTAAAAATACCTTCTGAAAAACTGGAGGCTTTTATGGACGAAGTTGGCCATATGGGCATTTATGTTAACGATCGTAATATGGATATAACTGATAAATCCCTTGATTATCTTTCATCCCAGCTAAAACTTAAAAGCCGCATGGAACTCGTGAACCAGCAAAAACAGGGAAAGGTGATCATAAAAAACCCGGAACATGTTTTAAACCTGAAAGATGATATGATAGACCAGCAAATCGGCAACCGCCAGATCGATGACGCGGTTAAAAACAGTATTGTTACCCTAAGTTTTTTCCAAAGCAACACTATTAATAAAGAGGTAATTGCGAATGACGACCCATCGGCCTATAACCTGCCATTTTTTAAACGACTGGGAATAGCCCTGGAAAATGGTTGGGCTTTATTTGTAGATATGATTATCGGCATGGCAAACATTTGGGTATTTATTTTGGCGGGATTTGGTATTTGGATGATAATACGGTTTTATAAAAAGAAGGTCTTGGTTAAGGTGTGATCGCTCCCGAGAGTTTAGCGTAGCGTAACTCGTGGTGCGGCATGGCAGCAGTTTTCAACTGCACCAAACGAGTTAACTTTGAATATTAACTCATCAAATTACGGCTGCAAGGGCTACGTAACAAAACCAAACCATTAAGGCCTGATATTTGTTAAGTAACAAAAAACCAAAGTTATGGACAATACGAATAAAATCGGGGGCTTCGACAGGGACAGGATCAATATTTACGAAAATTACGAAGTGGAATACTGGACACAAACATTTGATATATGCCCTGAATACTTAAAAAAAGCTGTTGAAGCGGTCGGCACTTCGTTGCAGGCTGTTAAGCAATACCTAAAAAAATAAAACCCATGGGCCTGGAAAAATATGTAACCAAGCGCGATTTCACAAAAACCACCGAACCGAAAGCCGGTAAAAGCAAGGATAAAGGCCAGTTGCTGTTTGTGATACAAAAGCACGATGCCTCGCGCCTGCATTATGATTTCCGGCTGGAGATGGACGGCGTTTTAAAAAGTTGGGCCATCCCGAAGGGGCCGTCAACCGACCCAAAAACAAAAAGGCTGGCCATGATGGTGGAAGACCATCCTTTTGATTACCGAACTTTCGAGGGTATTATCCCGCAAGGCCAGTATGGCGGTGGAACGGTAATTGTTTGGGACGAGGGCACTTATGGACCCATTGAAGAAATAAAAGGTAAAAAAGCACAGGAAAAAAACCTGCTGCAACAGCTAAAATCAGGCTCGTTAAAAATAAAACTGCACGGCGAAAAACTGCATGGCGAATTTGCCCTTGTGAAAACACATGGCATGGGCGAAAATGCCTGGCTGCTGATAAAGCACAACGACCAATTTGCTTCCAAAAAGGATATTACTAAAGAAGATAAATCGGTGCTGTCCGGGAAAACCATCGCAGCGATGGAGAAAAACAGTGAAAAGGTTTGGCAGCACGGGCACGAAGAAGAACTGGAAAGGCCAAAGAAGGGCAGTAAAAAAAAAGCCCCGCCGGAACCGGCTGAGGCGCTGGCTGGTGAAAACCCCGGCGTGGAACTGGCGGCTACGGCTGGGGCCGATGCTTCGGCGCTTACAAAATCGGCGCCAAAATCTGCCATCCCCAAAAACATAAAACCTATGAAGGCCACATTGGTGGATGAACCTTTTGATGACCCTGGCTGGTTTTACGAGGTGAAATGGGATGGGTACAGGGCCGTAGGTTTTGTAGATAAAGGGGGCGCTGAATTAGTCTCCCGCAATAACCTGTCCTTTGACAAATTTTACCCTATTGTCAACCTGCTAAAAGAATGGAAAATTAACGTGGTAATTGATGGTGAGATAGTTGTATTAAATGATAAAGGGTTATCTGACTTTGGCGCACTGCAAAACTGGCGCAGTGAGGCTGATGGCAACCTGGTTTATTATGTATTTGATATATTATGGTATGAGGGCAAAAACCTCACCGGCCTGCCATTAAAAGACCGGCTTGCCATTTTACAGGATGTTTTGCCCACCAGCGATGATCGGGTACGCCAAAGCAAAGTTTTTGAAGCCAGCGGGATAGAATTTTTTAAGGCTGCCGAAAAGATAGGGCTTGAAGGCATTATCGCCAAAAAGGCAAGCAGCGTTTATACCTCCGACCTGCGCTCGCGCGAATGGCTAAAGATAAAAGTACACCGCCGGCAGGAAGTTGTTATAGCAGGCTTTACGCGTAATGCGGGTACCCGCAAACCATTCAGCGCTTTGGCATTAGGAGTTTACGACCACGGCACGTTAAGGTATGTGGGTAAGGTGGGCACGGGGTTTAATGAAAAAATGCAAAAAGAAATGATGGCGCAGTTTAAACCGCTCGTCACCAATAAAAGCCCGTTTGATGTGGAGCCTGATGTGGATAAGCCATCCCGTTTCAGGCCGCAGCGTTTAGGCGCCAAACCAACCTGGCTTAAACCTGAGCTGGTTGGCGAAGTGGCTTTTGCAGAAGTTACAAGCGATGGCGTATTCAGGCAGGCTTCATTTAAAGGAATGCGTATGGATAAGAAAGCAACCGATGTGATTTTGGAAACACCAAAACACACAACCGAAACAGTAAAAGAGGCGGACGAACAACAGCCAGATAACCATTCAGCTGCTATTAAACCGCCAAAAGAAAAAGACAGGAAAACCCTGCTGAACCCAACAGATGAAACGCAGGTACGCAAAATTTGCGGGCACGATATTCAATTTACCCATTTAAGCAAAGTTTACTGGCCCGAAGACAATGTAACGAAACGCGATATGTTCAACTACTATTACCAGGTGGCTGAATATATTTTGCCTTATTTAAAAGACAGGCCTATGTCGCTTAACCGTTTTCCGAATGGTATACATGGGCCCAGCTTTTATCAAAAGGATATAAAAGGTAAAGCACCCGACTGGATCAACAAAACATATCCTTATACTAATGGTGAAGGTGAGCACAAGGAGTATTTGGTAGGATCGGACGAGGCGGTATTATTATGGATGGCTTCCTTAGGCTGCATTGAGATGAACCCTTGGTTTAGCCGGGTGCAATCACCGGACAATCCTGATTATTGTGTTATCGACCTTGATCCTGATAAAAACACCTTCGACCAGGTGATAGAAGCGGCGCTGGAAGTAAAAAAAGTTTTAGATGCTATTGATGTGCCCTCATTTTGCAAAACATCGGGCAGTACAGGTATGCATATTTATATACCCCTCGCTGCAAAATACACCTACGACCAATCGCAGATGTTTGCAAGGATAATAGTTGATATCGTTCATAAGCAAATCCCGGATTATACAACCCTTGAACGGATGGTAGCCAGCCGTCACGGTAAAATGTACCTTGATTTTTTGCAGAACAGGCCGGGCGCTACCATCGCCGGCGCATATTCGTTAAGGCCAAAAGTTGGTGCAACGGTATCAATGCCCCTCCATTGGGACGAGGTAAAACCAGGCCTTACCATGAAAGATTTTACGATCTTCAATTCGATAGCGAGGCTAAAAACCGAAGGCGACGTTTTTAAAGGTGTACTTGGCAAGGGTATTGATCTGGAAAAAACCATTAAAAAAGCGCAGGCGCTATTTGGCAGTTAGTTTATTTTGCAGTTCCAGTTCCAGCAGGGTCTCTCTCAGAACCCTGCGCTGTACAATATCCTGGGGCGCAGGGTCCCGTTCCGAAGATCCTGCGGAGACGTAAAAAATTCCAAAATTTCAAAGTGTAAAAAATAGAACCTTTGATTATCAATCATTTATCAATTTAATTTTGGGTGTGCTATGGTGAAGTGAACGCTGACCACCTGATTTGGCCATTCCAGCTCCAGCAGGGTCTCTCGAGGACCCTGCACTGTATAATATTGAGGTGTGACGGAAAAAATTCCAAAATTCAAAGCGTAAAAATAGAACCTCTGATTATCAATCATTTATCAATTTAATTTTGGGTGTGCTATGGTGAAGTGAACGCTGAACTGCAAACTGCTTACCGAAAACTGCAAACTGCATTTATTATTTCACCAATTCACTAAACATTTATATTTTTGCTGCGCATTAAAATAAAGATCAATAAAAATGAACGCAACCGAAGAAGCAAACTCAGAAAAGCACTACCTTTTAATAGTAGTTGCAGTTATTATAGGTATAGTAGGTGTTTACCTTCGCTTTGCCGATTTCCGTTACAACAACATCATTGCCAACATTATTTTAATAATCGGCGTGGCTATTGCTTTAAAAGCTGTGTTTGCGATCTTGAAATAAGTCGAAAGTCTTAAGTAGTAAGTCTTAAGTCAAAAAAACACTTATCCGACTTCGGACTTTAGGCTCCAGACTTTAGACTTTCGTCACTTCGGTTTGTAATGCGCCCCGTTTAATATTTTCTGTGCATCGTTGTCTGTCATCAGCTGCTGGAGGGTGACATCGGGGTTCCTTTTCATATACTCCTTTACAATTTGCCATCCTGTCCAAACGGCAAGCTTTGGGGCCGATTCATTTTTTTCGCCAAGGCCGGGGGTAAACGGCGCCGGGTTTAAATATTTCTGAATTTTAGGGAAATCACTTTCATACAATAGGTCCTGGTCCAAAAACCAGGCCCATATTTTCGATTGAAATTGCTGGCACCATTTCATCTGGGCATCTGTATAACCAATTTTAATGGTATCGGCCACATCGGGCATTATCATATCCATAAAATACATCACCTTGCCACTATAGATCATTTTCGACAGCAACGTTTTACTACTGTCACTTTCGGGGAACATATCTTCGCGGGCCAGGCCCTCTATAATACGCGGACAAATGTTTTGGGCGTTAAAATTGCGCGACAAATAATGTGGCCATGCTTCTGTCAGTACAGGATAAAACCTTGAATTGCCGCCCAGAAAAAGATCAAGCCCGATGCCTACGTAGCCGTCCCCAATCATTGTCTGCAATTCGAAACCCGAATAATAAGAGATCACCCCTGGCAGCTTTTTTTCGGGGAAATAATATTTAATATGCTTAAAGGCATCCGTCAGTTCAGCCTCTTGTTTATCCATATTGGGATAAACGGAGTCAACGTCATGGTTCAGCGCAAGCCAATCTTTTGTTGCAAAAACCCTTCGCAATAAGGCAAAATAGGCGGTATCCCTGGTATTTATATCATCGTCCTGCAAAAGCACGCCGATGAAGTTATGATAAAAGGGCCCATATTTTTTTTGGAGATAAGCGACCTGTTGCGCCATGGGTTTTGTTTTCATGGCGTAAAATTCCTTATCAAAACGCTCAATCTTTACATCAACGTGTATATTGCTCACGTCAACCCTATTATTGTGCTTGCAGGCGGTTAATAGCAGGCTGATCAAAAAAAATAAATAAATTTGCTTTGTTTTGTTTGGAATGGTCATTTTTTATCCTTTGGCCAAAATTAATTTTTTATTTGCATTAAACACCCTAAATAGCATATTTCAGGCGTTAGTTTAGGGAACCGCACAAAAACCAATAATTTACAATGAAGATTGCCTTAGCCCAGCTTAATTACCATATCGGAAACTTCGAGTCAAATACCGCTAAAATTATAGAGCATATAGATAAAGCGCGTACTAACGGCGCCGACCTGGTAGTTTTTGCCGAATTATGCGTTTGCGGCTACCCTTCGCGCGATTTTTTAGAGTTTGATGAGTTTATCGACCTGTGCGAAACATCCGCTCAAAAAATTGCTGCGGCCTGTACTGATATTGCCTGTATAATTGGCCTGCCAACGCCAAATCATCGTGCCGAAGGCAAGGAACTTAATAATTCGGCCTATTTTATCGAGAACGGAAAAGTAAAAGGAATTGCCAATAAAGCGCTGCTGCCCAACTACGATATATTTGATGAGTACCGTTATTTTGAGCCTTCCACGGAATTTAACTGTATTGAATTTAAGGGCCATCGTATAGCGCTCACCATTTGCGAAGACTTGTGGAACACCATAGAAAACCCGCTTTACATTACGCGGCCAATGGATATACTAATACAGCAGCGGCCTGATGTGATGATAAATATAGCAGCCTCGCCCTTTGCATATAACCATGATGAGGAGCGTATAGAGATTTTAAGTGATAATGCCCGTCGCTACAACCTGCCCTTGCTGTATGTAAATAATGTAGGCGCACAAACCGAACTTATTTTCGATGGTGGTTCATTAGTGTTTGATAATACAGGTAAGCTGATAGATGAGCTGCCTTATTTTACCGAAAACATGGCGTATTATACACTGGATGATAAAGGCAACG
>JABDCF010000073.1 GCA_013288235.1 Bacteroidota bacterium
TGCCTTTCAAAGGGTATTTTTTAGTTGGCAGTTTTGAGTTGGCAGTTTGCAGCTGTTGAGTTTGTTTACGGCGTTCTCCTTTTAAAAGCCTGAGTACAAAGTTTTGATGGGCGCGGCTAACGGCCCAGGCATCTTTACGTTTGCCTTCGCTCAAAAAACGGAGCAAGGCCAGAAGATCCATCCATATCCTGGCAGAAATTATAAAAACAGCGCGCCAGAAAGGAAGGTTATTTTGCAACAGCAAAAGATTGTTTCTGAAATTAAGGAACGTTTTAAAAGGGTTCTCAACGTTGAGCGTACCACCGCCCAGATGAAACACCTGCGATTCGGCACAATACATTACTTTATAACCGATATTTTTTAAACGCCAGCAAAGGTCGATTTCTTCCATGTGCGCAAAAAAGCGGTCGTCAAAGCCGCCCGCTTCGTCCCAGCAATGCTTTTTAATAAACATAGCCGCACCCGTTGCCCAAAACACTTCGTGCGATTGCTGGTATTGCCCCCTATCCTCTTCTATCTCGTAAAACATCCGGCCCTGGCAAAAAGGGTAGCCATATTTATCAATGTACCCACCTGCAGCACCGGCATGCTCAAAGTAATCCCTTTGGTTAAATGCCCGTATTTTTGGTGCGGCGGCGGCTATTAACGGGTCGCTTTCCATCAGGTTGATAACAGGCGCTATCCATCCCGGCGAAACTTCAACATCTGAATTAAGCAGGATATAATAATCGGCTTCTACTTGTTCCAATACTTTATTGTAGCCGCCCGTAAAACCATAATTCTCATCATTTTGAATGATCTGGATAGATGGGTATTCCTGTTTGACGAACTCTACCGAACCGTCGGTAGAAGCGTTATCGCCTACTATAATATCCAGGTTTGGCCAGGTTGATGACATTACTGAAGGAAGAAATTGCCGGAGGTATTTAACGCCGTTCCAGTTCAAAATAACAACGGCTACTTTAGGTATATCACTCATTTATTAATTCATTCATTTGTCGTTAGTCATTAGTCATTTAGATATTAGTCATTATGTATTGTGTCATACTTTACCAATGACCAATTTCTAAATGACTAATGACCTTCCGGCGGCTTAATTTTCCATCTCCGGTGCGACCATAGCCAGTATTCGGGTTTTTCTCTGATAAGCGATTCCAGGTATTTCACGTGTGCTTCAGTGATCTCATATGGTTTGGTTGCTTTTGGTTCTTCAACCAAAGGCACAAAGGTATAAGTATAATGGCCTCTTTTTACTAAATCTATTCTATAAAATATCACAACGCAATCAACCACTTTTGTCAATTTTTCAATTCCTAAAAATACAGCGGTTGGCTGATTGAGGAAAGTAGTAAAATATTTGGCATCCTCGCGTGTGGGTGTCTGATCAGAGGCGAGCACAGTAAAAGTCAGTTCATTTTTAAATTCGATCATTTTGCGGAGCGTTTGCCTCATCGAGATCATTGTTGCGCCGAAGCGCGACCTTGTCCTGTTAAAAAAATCGGTGAAAACCTCGTTTGATTGCGGTTTGTAAACAATCATCCTCCGGTTATTCGTTAAAAAGCCAAAACTTAAACAAGCCATTTCCCAGTTAGCATAATGCCCGGCGGCGGCTAAAATACTTTTGCCCCGGCTAAAATAATGGTCCATTAATTCGGGGTTAGTACATACCATCCGGCGTTGAACCGACTTTTTCGACATGCTGACCGATTTTATAGTTTCCAGCATCAGATCTGCCATGTATTTAAAATACTTTCGTTCAATTTGCCTGCGTTCTTCGTCTGTTTTTTCGGGGAAAGAATTGCGGAGATTTTCCTGTACTACTTGTCGGCGATAGCCAATTATATAATATAGTATTACAAATAAAACATCAGCCACAAGGTACAAAAACCAGAAAGGCAACAGCGATACGAGGTACAAAAAGAAAGTACCCAACCTTGAAAGCCCTTTTTTTATCATTATTTTCGTCCGATTTTTGTTGCAAACATAAAATATATGATTGAAAAAGGCGCTGTGTTACCTATGTTTTATCTTCCGCCGGTTGAATATTTCGTGCAGTTAAATACTTATAAGCCTGGTTTACTGATAGAAAGAGAGGAACATTTCCCAAAACAAACCTACCGCAACCGGGCCAATATTTTTTCGCCGGACGGACAGCTTGTGTTAACAGTGCCTGTTATGAAGGGTTCGAAAAACCATACCATTATAAAAGATGTAAAAATAAGTTATGATTTTAGCTGGCAGCGGCTGCATTGGCAAAGCTTGCAGGCCTGTTACCGCCGCTCGGCTTATTTTGAATATTATGAAGATGAGCTTGTGCCATTTTATGAAAAGAAATTCGATTTTCTTTTTGATTACAACGAACAGCTTTTACAATTTATCCTAAAATCAATAAAACTTAAGGTTGATCTTAAATATACCGAAAGCTATGAGTCAGAATATCCAGGGCTTACGGATTTACGGAGTAGTATCAGCCCTAAAATAGAGTCAGAATTTAGCCAGAAACCATACTACCAGGTTTTTGAAGAGCGGCAAGGCTTTCAAAAAAACATAAGCATTGTTGACCTGCTGTTTAACCAGGGGCCGCATTCGGTTAATTATTTGTGATGTTATTACTGCTGTTTCTGTCCCCGCAAACGACCCCTGTAAAAAAACAGCCGCTACCATTGGCAACGGCTGTTCTAATTAACTCTCTAACTTAATTATTATAACAAACAATGCCAAGGCCTCGCGCCGGGCAGAATGTACTTTATGGAGCCAGGCAAAATGCCACACTTTGCGAGGCATCATATTGGCTTTGCCTGCCGATACCGTTAATAACGGTGGTAGCAACATACAACGATTCGGCGAAGGCCGCTACGCCCGGGCAAGTACCAAGCATGGCAGCAACAGTATTTGCATACGAGCCGTTAAATGAGGGGGTTGGCGGTACAAGGGCGCCTTGTAAACTATAAAAACCATTGGCCCCCTTAATTATACCATAGCTGTAGGTTGCAAAGCCCATGGGATGCGTGGCAACCCATTGCAGCGAAACTTGTTGTGTTGTTGCAGTGTACTTTAAATAGCCGCAATTCGGGTCAGCAGAGTTGAGGCCAAGCATTGGCATATCTATTGAAGCCACACATTGCTGATTATTGATAAACAACGGATTGCCCATGTTTACAATGCCCGGAATAGAGTTGTGGTTTATATCAAAAAACTCCAGCACCAGTTGGTGTACGCTTGCTGGATTTGCTACAGGTATGTTATTTGATAGCGTAGTACTATCAAGCTGACAGCCAAGGTCAGTTTCCAGGTATGAATATAACGGGTTATGCACCGCGTAAAAACCATTAGCATCAGGTTTTTTCACTTCAATAATATCATAATAGCCTGTTGACGGGTCCATACGCACTTCGGTCCAGCTGTCAAACCGTGGTTGGTTATCAACCAGTACCTTATAATACATCACACCAGAATTCCATGCATGGTAATGATCTATATTTACCGGGAGGGAACCGCCAAAAGGAGAATTTTTGGGAAATTGGTAAGGATAGGCAGGCAAGGTTGTGGTATCAGCATACCCGTTTGATATAAAGTTCCAGGCTACATAACCTATACCTTTATATAAATAGTTATTAGGGTTGGTATTTAAAAAATACTCATCAATTTCGCTGTTGGCAGCCACACAATAAGCCCCCGGGCTGATCACAGTTACACTTGACGGACGAGTTGCTGTACCACCAATAAACAGGTTAACGTTTCCGGTAGTTTTCGTTACATCTACAATAGAGATATTGTTGGCCGGGTCACGTTCGGCTACCAGTAAGCGGCTTTCGGTAGCATCAGACCAGGTAAGGTAAAAAGGAGCTGTTAATCCTGATGCGATTAAAGTTTTGGTGCCTGTTGACAACTCAATCCGGCTTATGCCTGAAAGGCCCTGTTCAGTAACGTAAGCGTAAACCAGGTCGGAAGATAGTATCAAACCCACCGCAAGGTTTAAGCCATTGTACAAAACGGTTTGAACGCCTGTAGTTAGGTTAACCCTGATCAGCCTGCCGGGATTGGCATACTCTACCACGTAAGCCTGTTTATTGGCCTCATCAACCCAAAGTTGTTGCGGGGTATTTAATCCGGTGCATACTACGGTTGCAACATTGCGGTTAGCATTTGCCAAATTGACCTTAACCAGGTCGCCGGTGCGCTCGGTAACATAGGCGGTAGCTTCATCCGCAAGTACAAATATATCCTCGGGTTGGTTATACCCGATACCGATGTGGGCATATGACGCGTTTAACTGGTAAGTTACCCACTCAATTTGCAAATCGTAGCCATAAGTTACCACACCGATCTTAGTATAGTAACCCTCAATAGTCTGTACACAAAACACGTCACCGGCAACCAATTTGTTTGTGGCATTGTTGTTACCGATGATCGGGGTTGTGCTGTAATTAAACGATTGCATTGCAGCAGGTGTGAGCTGGCTGAAGTTCACCTGGCCAACGTTAACGATCTGTGCTATACCTTGTGGCACCATCTGGCGGTTAACGGCATCGATTTGTTCCCACCATAAATCTGCTGTTGCAGCAGTGGAAACATTAGTGCCGGTTTTACAATCAAAAAACCAGGTGCCATTAATAGTGGTGGTGCCCTGTGATACGATTGTTGCTAAGGGTTGAACAAGACTGAGTTTTGAGATGAACCCTCCGTATTCAACAAAGACCAATTCGTTGTGATTTTTGAGGTACTTCGATCCGATAGCACCGGCAAGATTTGTTACTAAGTTTTTCATAATTTTTAATTGTTTATAAGGTAAATTTTAAATGAATGTGCTGATGACAAAGTGGTATGTTGTAATGTTTTTCATGGGTAAATTTTATGCAGTCAAAAGTGCTGTTTAACGATCAGTGCGGCTGTAGTATAACCACGTGATCTGAAGCGTACATTTGCTGAATTTAAAAGGGTATTTATACGCAGGACAACTGCTCTACATGTCCGATTTGTGTCTCCACAAACAACCTTCATGTCCACAAATAACCTTCCCAATGCCGTAAAACAAAGGCTAATAAAAAGCGTTATTTTAGTAAATATTGAGATGAAACCAATCAAATATCTCTTGATTTTACTGGTGTTGGCAAGCTTGAATTCGTGTATGGTAGGTCATACCAGCTATGCAAACATACATCGGGGAAATAGTAAGTATTATAGAAATTGGGCGATTAACAGTTATTCATCAGTACATGCCCGCCCTCCTATCAATTAATAGCAGGCTTTATGTGCAATTGCCGTTAAAGCGTTAATACAGGTATTACACTTTAATATCATTTAACTGCAACAATACCGTTACTATAACCAAAGTTTCAACAAAATTGGGCAAACTTTGTATAATGATAATGCACGGCTTATATTTGCGCATAAAAAAGATGCTTCACCTCAAAACAGCTAAAATATATTTATGCTTTGCTGTGCTGCTCTTTGTTGCAAAACCTTTTTTAGGCTTTAGCATGTTTAGCCGCCTCCACCCCCCTGCCGTCGAAAACATATTCATTAAATCGTTCACCAAACGTAAAGTTGAGTTTTCCGAGGACAGTAATTACAATACGAGTTCCCTTCATAAAAAATTGGCAGAACCCTCTTTGCCGTTTATTTTGTCTTTTTCTTGTCTTTTAAGCATTATTTTTCCGGCTTTATTTATATCCGGTACTAACATCACCAACCGTTTTTTAAGCCAGCTACAGTTAAGCCTTTACCCATCAGGGCATACTTATTTGCTTAACGGAAAACTCATCATTTGATATTCTTTTGTTAACCGCACCCTGCGGTATTTTGTAAGCGGTAATGGTTTATTCTTCAACCATTTACCTGTTTATCTGTTATACTTTTTATAATTAATTTCAAAAATCAAATGTTAAGTTTAAAAAGATGCTTGTGCATAGCTTTATTGCTGTTAATCACTATAGCCGCTAATGCACAACAATCACCACCTGTTACTTTAAAAGAGTTATTAAACCGCGTAGATCAAAGAGCGCCCCAATTGCTAACAGACTCGGCTGCTATACTTATAAAAAAAGCGCAAGCTGTTGAAGTTTATAACCAGTGGCTGCCAAACCTATGGTTAAACTACCAGGCAGATATTGGCACCAGCAATAATGTTATCGGTGCATATTTTGGCAATGGCGTGGTTCCTTCCAGTTCAAGTGGCATACATAATACAAATGTCACCACCGCCGCTTCAACAAACCTGGGCATTGCAGCGCTCGACTGGGAATTTTACAATTTCGGCGCATACAAAGCCGCAAACAAAGTTGCAAGTTCAGATATAACTGTTCAGCAAAATCAGTTTGCCACATCAAAATACGATTTAAGGGCCTATACTATAAGTAATTATTTACAACTGCTTCGTTTGCAAGATTTTATAGGTATACAATACCGGGATATTTTGCGTACGCAGGAAATATTACGATCTATCCGCTCCCTTGCAGTAAGCGGTGTAAAGGCTGGTGTTGATACAAGCATTGCCACAGCAGAACTGTCAAAAGCCAGGTTAAACTATATAGAAGTAAACAACCAGTTAAAACAGGTACAGTTAAATATCGCTGCAGTAAGCGGCGTTCCATATCAATCTATAATACCGGATTCAACGGTTGAAATGGCCCTGATCAATCAGCCGGCCGCTTATTTATTCCCGCTGGATACTATAAACCACCCGCTTATAAATTTTTACAGATCAGTTTATGAAAATAGCCTGCAAAGAGAAGACCTGGTGAAAAAGGAGTATAACCCCAAAATATTGCTCCAGGCCGCTACGTGGGGGCGCGGTTCAAGTATTAGTCCAAGCGACCAGTATAACGCGCTTTCTACAGGTTACGGCTTTCAAAGGAGCGATTACCTGGTTGGCTTAGGTATATCTTATGACCTGTTTGACCTGCGGAGAAGGCAATTAAAGCTGCGTACGCAGAGGGCGAATACAGATTATGATGAAAAAAAGTTGCAGGAACAACAGCAGCTATTGTCTATAAGCGCCAGCCAGGCAGATGTAGAAATGCAAACAGCCTTAGACCGGCTTAAAGAGATCCCCAACCAGTTAAATGCAGCAAATGCCAGTTACAGGCAGCAATTGTCTTTATACCGGAACGGGTTATCAAATATCGTTGATCTGGATGCCGCGCTGAATATCCTTTACCGCGCCGAAACAGATTACATGCAGGCAAAGTACGATTACGCTAATGCGCTGTTCCAAAAGGCCATTACAGAGAACCAGGTAAATTCTATCTTAAACTTATTAAAATAATCACCTATGTCAATGGTCACATCCGCACTGAAAAGGCCGGTCACTGTAATAGTGATTACCATGAGCCTTTTAATATTTGCAGTGCTCAGTGCAATAACAATACCTATAGATATTTTCCCGAAGCTAAACCTGCCTACCATTTATGTTATCGAATCTTATGGCGGTATGTCGCCGCAGCAGATGGAGGGTTTTTTTGCAACCGGCTTGCAAAATCAATTTTTGTATGTTGATGGTATCAAAAACATCAGCAGTAAAAGCATACAGGGCTTAACTATTATAAAGATATCCTTTTACGAAAGTACCAATATGGCCGAAGCATCGGCTGAAGTAGCACTGCAGGTTAACCGTGCACAAACTTTTTTCCCGCCGGGAGCCTTGCCTCCGCAGGTAATCAGGTATGATGCATCTTCATTACCTGTGGGTGAGCTTGTAATGGACAGTAAAACAGAAAGCCTTAAGGATATTTACGATTTGGCGGCCACCCGTATCCGCCCGATGTTTTCAACTATACCAGGCCTGTCGGCGCCACCGCCGTTTGGCTCAAATGCCAGGTCGATCATTTTTAGTCTCGACCCAAATAAGTTACGCAGTTACGACCTGACACCCGACCAGGTGGTTGATGCTATGGCTAAATACAATGTGATGTCGCCGTCAGGCAATCTCAGGCTCGGCAATATCATGTATATCACAACCATGAACTCGCTGATCAATAAGTCAGCAAGCTTTGGCGATATACCGGTAGTTACTAAAAACGGCGTCCCTGTTTATATTAAAGACGTGGCAAGGGTTACCGACGGGGCCGATATTACGGTTGACTACGCCCTAATAAATGGTAAACGTTCTGTTTATATCCCGGTTGTTAAAACAGCCTCCGCTTCAACATGGACGGTTGTACAGGATTTAAAAAGCAAGCTGCCCGAAATGCAGAATTTGCTGCCTGATGATATAAAGATATCTTATGAGTTTGACCAGTCCGTTTTTGTGGTAAATGCTGTAAAAAGCCTGATGACAGAGGGTGGCCTTGGCGCATTACTAACTGGTTTAATGGTGCTGCTTTTTCTGCGCGACCTTCGCAGCAGTTTGATTGTGGTTATCACCATACCTGTATCTGTACTGATCGGGGTGTTGCTATTAAGCCTTTTCGGGCAAACCATTAATATAATGACCTTGAGCGGGCTCGCGCTATCAATAGGCATACTCGTTGACCAGGCGACGGTTACGATTGAAAACATTCACCAGCACCTGGAGATGGGTAAATCCAAACGGCTTGCAATTTATGACGCCTGTGAAGAAATATCTTTCCCTTTATTATTGATACTGCTTTGTATCCTGGCGGTATTCGCACCGTCATTCCTGATGAACGGTGTGCCCAAGGCTATGTTTTTACCCCTTTCACTGGCTATCGGCTTAACCATGATCGTTTCTTATATGCTGGCCCAAACACTGGTGCCTATATTAAGCAACTGGATGATAAAAGCGGAGCGCTACCAGGCTGATCACAACGATAAAATACAGCCCGATGCTGATGAGGTGATAGATGAGAAAGATGAGAAGGAAGTAAGCGAACATGAACAGGAGGCGCCGCCCCATACCGGCCAGAATGATTTTTTTGAAAAAGTTAAGTCCCGGTTTATAAAAACAATCACCCGTTTAATGCCGCGCAAAAAGCTGATCGTTCCTATTTATCTTTTGGCAGTAATAGCGCTTGCAGGTGTCGGCTTTGTAATAATAGGCAAGGATATGATGCCTAAGCTTAATAACGGTGAGTTTCAAATACGCCTGAAAGAACCTGAAGGAACAAGGCTGGAACGCACAGAAGATAAATTTAAACAAGTGCTGGCCATTATACAGCGAACAGTAAACAATCATGTCAAAATATCATCGGGTTATATTGGATTAGTGCCCAGTAGTTTTGGCAGCAGCAACCTTTATGTGTTTAACACAGGTACGCACGAGGCTGTTTTGCAGGTTAACCTTGATGAAAATTATAAGGTTAATCTTGATGAACTGAAAGACGCACTGCGTAAGAATATTGCCTTTGCACTACCAGAAATGACTATCAGTTTTGAGCCCATTGACATGACGGAAAAGATCATGAGCCAGGGTGCTTCAACCCCGATAGAGGTACAGGTGGCCGGAAAGGACATGACCCAGATAGAAAACTACGGAAATAAGGTACTGGCAAAACTTAAGCAAATTCCCTACCTGCGCGACGTGCAGATAGACCAGCCCCTGAAATTTCCGGTAATCGCAATTACACTCGACCGTTTGAAAGTTTCGCAACTTGGTTTAAATGTTGAGGAAATTTCACGCTCTGTAACTGCAAGCACATCTTCCAGCCGGTTTACCCAGAAAAATTTATGGCTCGATGTAAATAACTCTTACACCTACCAGGTGCAGGCAGAAATACCCGAGTATGTTATGGAATCAATGGATGAGTTAAAGGAAATACCATTGGTAAAAGGCCAGAGCAGCCCCACCCTTGCCGATGTTGCCACTTTTAATGTAACTACAGCACCAGGTGAATATGACCGGACCGGACCGAGGCGTTTTATTACCGTCAGCGCAAATATTTATAAAAAAGACCTTGGAACAGCAACAACCGCCGTACAAAAAGCAGTTAAGTCATTAGGTACGCCACCCAAAGGATTAATAGCCCAAATAGGTGGCATGTCAAGCCTTTTAACAGAAACGCTGGACAGTTTACAAAATGGTTTAGCGTTCGCCATATTGGTTATCTTTTTATTGCTGGCAGCTAATTACCAGTCATTTAAAGTCTCGTTAACCGTATTGTCAACAATCCCGGCGGTAATATTAGGCTCGTTAACTGTATTGCTGCTTACCGGCTCTACGCTAAACCTGCAATCGTACATGGGGATGATCATGTCAACAGGTGTATCTGTAGCAAATGCTATTCTTATAGTTACCAATGCCGAGAGGTTGAGGCTTGAATACAGGGACGCAACCAAAGCATCCATTACTGCTGCGTCCCTCCGGTTGCGGCCCATATTGATGACCAGTTGCGCTATGATAGCAGGTATGATACCGATGGCTTCGGGCATGGGCGAAGCAGGCGAACAATCGGCGCCGTTAGGGCGTGCTGTTATCGGCGGTTTATTTGCTTCAACGCTTGCCGCATTGTTCATATTGCCGATGGTATTTGCATGGGTGCAAAATAAAACAACCTATGACGATCCATCGCTGATGCCAAAAGAATCAATTGAAGAAACTCATTAAATAGGTAACCATGTCAATAATCTCGTCAGCACTGAAGAGGCCAATCACCATAGTTGTGGTTACCGTGAGCCTTTTAATATTTGCAGTACTTAGTGCAATAAATATACCTATAGATATTTTCCCACAGTTAAACCTGCCCACCATTTATGTTATTGAATCTTATGGCGGTATGTCGCCGCAACAGATGGAGGGTTTTTTTGCAACCGGTTTGCAAAACCAGTTCCTGTATGTGGACGGGATAAAAAATATCAGCAGTAAAAGCATACAGGGCTTAACTATTATAAAGATATCCTTTTACGAAAATACCAACATGGCCGAGGCCTCGGCCGAAGTGGCGCTACAAGTAAACCGGGCCCAAACTTTTTTCCCACCCGGCGCTTTGCCCCCGCAGGTAATCAGGTACGATGCTTCCTCATTGCCGGTTGGTGAGCTTGTATTGGATAGTAAAAACGAAAGCCTGAAAGATATATATGATCTGGCTGCCACCCGCATCCGGCCAATGTTTTCAACTATTCCGGGTTTGTCGGCGCCACCGCCGTTTGGTTCAAATGCAAGGACTATCGTATTCAGCATCGACCCTGACAAATTGCGTAGTTACAGCCTAACCCCGGATGAAGTGGTTGATGCGCTGGCAAAATACAATGTGATGTCACCATCGGGCAACCTAAGGCTCGGTAATATGATGTATATCACCACCACAAATTCGCTGATCAATAAATCTGCAAGTTTTGGCGATATACCGATTGTTACCAAAAACGGCGTCCCTGTTTATGTTAAAGACGTAGCAAGGGTTACCGACGGCGCTGATATTACCGTTGATTATGCCCTTATCAATGGCAAACGTTCGGTTTATATCCCGGTTGTGAAAACAGCATCTGCTTCTACCTGGACGGTAGTACAGGATTTAAAAAGCAAGCTGCCCGAAATGCAAAACCTGCTGCCCGATGACATAAAGATATCCTATGAATTTGACCAATCGGTTTTTGTGGTGAATGCTTTAAAAAGCCTGATGACGGAGGGCGCGCTGGGCGCTTTACTAACGGCGTTAATGGTACTACTGTTCCTCGGCGACTTTCGGAGCTGTTTGATCGTAATAACCACCATTCCTGTATCCATTCTAATTGGGGTATTACTGCTTGGCCTGCTGGGGCAAACTATCAATATCATGACATTGAGCGGCCTTTCGCTGGCCATTGGTATCCTGGTTGATGAATCAACGGTAACGATTGAAAATATCCACCAGCACCTGGAAATGGGGAAAAACAAGACACTCGCCGTACACGATGCCTGCGTGGAAATTGCTTTTCCTAAATTACTGATACTTTTATGTATCCTGGCAGTTTTCGCACCTTCCTTTTTAATGAATGGTGTACCCAAGGCTATGTTTTTGCCATTATCATTGTCCATTGGCCTCACCATGATCGTTTCCTTTATATTATCGCAAACCATGGTGCCCATTTTTGCTAACTGGATCATGAAAACAACACACTATCAGCCCTATGTTCACGATAAAAAGCACGCGCATGCCGGTGAAGCATTAGACAGGCAGGAAGAAATACAGGTAAATATGCACCAGGAGGAAGAAGAAAAGCATAAGAAAGAAAACAGCTTTTTCGAAAGGGTGAAAACGGGGTTCAGCGGCATAATAACCCGTTTAATGCCTTATAAAAAAACGATAGTACCTGTTTACCTCGCGGTTGTAATATCGCTTGCAGCTATCTGCTTCGTGTTTATTGGTAAAGATATGATGCCGAAACTCAATAACGGCGAATTCCAGGTGCGCCTTAAAGAACCACAGGGCACAAGGCTTGAACGCACTGAGGACAAGTTTAAACAGGTTTTGCATATCATTGATCAAACGGTTAACCATCATGTAAAAATCACTTCGGGTTATATCGGGCTGGTACCAAGCAGCTTTGGCAGCAGTAACCTCTATGTTTTTAATACGGGTACGCACGAAGCCGTTTTACAGGTAAACCTTGACGATAACTACAAGGTGAATATGGACGAACTAAAAGATGCGCTCCGCAAAAATATAGCCCGGGAACTGCCTGAAATGACCATCAGTTTTGAGCCTATTGATATGACCGAAAAAATCATGAGCCAGGGCGCGAATACACCGATAGAAGTGCAGGTTGCCGGAAAAAATATGGATCAGATAGAGACCTATGCTGATAAGGTTTTATCAAAACTTAAACAAATACCTTTTTTGAGGGATGTGCAGATAAATCAACCCCTGAAGTTCCCGGTGATCACCATAACGCTGGACCGGCTAAAAGTTTCGCAGCTGGGATTAAATGTTAATGATATCGCCCGCTCGGTAACTGCAAGCACGTCTTCCAGTCGTTTCACGCAAAAAAACTTGTGGCTTGATGTTAATAACGCATATACCTACCAGGTTCAGGCAGAGATCCCCGAATTTATTATGGATGCGATGCATGAGCTACAGGAAATCCCGCTGCTGAAAGGCCGCAGCAGCCCCACCCTGGCTGATGTTGCCGCTTTCCGGGTAACCACCGCCCCCGGCGAATACGACCGTACCGGCCCCCGGCGCTTTATTACGGTAAGTGCGAATATTTACAAAAAAGACCTTGGCACAGCAACAGCCGCTGTGCAAAAAGCGGTAAAATCAGTGGGGCAACCTCCCAAAGGTTTGATTGCCACTATTGAGGGAATGTCAAGCCTTTTAACAGATACGCTCAACAGCCTGCAAAACGGTTTGGCCTTCGCTGTACTGGTTATCTTCTTATTGCTCGCCGCCAACTATCAGTCATTTAAAGTATCGTTAACGGTATTATCAACTATCCCGGCAGTAATATTAGGCTCGTTGACAGCTTTGCTGCTTACAGGTTCAACGCTCAACCTGCAATCGTATATGGGGATGATCATGTCAACCGGCGTATCGGTGGCAAACGCCATTCTGATCGTTACCAATGCTGAAAAGTTAAGGCTTGAATTCAGGGATTCAAGCAAGGCGGCTATTACTGCCGCGGCCATTCGTTTGCGCCCCATACTTATGACAAGCATGGCCATGATAGCAGGTATGGTACCCATGGCATCAGGCCTGGGCGAAGCAGGCGAACAAACGGCGCCACTTGGCCGCGCTGTAATCGGCGGCCTATTTGCTTCAACACTTGCCGCACTATTTATATTACCCTTAGTATTTGCATGGGTTCAAAATAAAACAACATATGACAGCCCATCATTAATGCCCGAAGAATTATTAGAAATCAATCATTTAAACATACAACACCATGAAATATAGATCTTATTTGTTAATTGTAATTATCGGTTTGTTCGCAGCATGCTCCGGGAACCAAAAACCGGTTGACCTTACCACGCCAACCACGCAGGCCAATAAATATCACTTCGGTACCGTATCTGAAAAAGCGCTGTCATCTTCGGCCACACTGCCTGGGCAGCTTATACCTTTTAATGAGGTTAACATTTTCCCAAAAGTAAATGGTTTTGTAAAACAGCTTTTTGTCGACCGTGGCTCTATTGTTAAAAAGGGCCAACTGCTGGTTATACTCGAGGCGCCCGAGATGGAATCGCAAGTTGAAGCCGCTAACTCACAATACATACAGGCACAGGCAGATGCCGAGGCCGGTAAAGAAAAATATGACCGGTTAAAAGAAGCGGCCAAAGAACCAGGTTCAGTATCGCCCTTAGATCTGGACGATGCCAATTCGCAAATGAAAGCCAGCGAAGCTAAAGCCCAGGCCCAACGTTCAAATGTTGAAGCGGTGAAAACCATGATGGGTTACCTTCGTATCTATGCCCCTTTTGACGGCATGATCATTCAGCGCAACGTTTCCCCGGGCGCGCTTGTGGCCCCCGGCAAAACCGGCGACCAGCCCATACTGATCCTCCAGGATATTCATAAAATGCGCCTCACGGTAGATATTCCCGAGGATTATGTGGATAAAGTAGATTTGACACAACCCGTTTCATTCACTTTTAATGCCATGCCCGGACAAGTGCAAACCGCAAAGATCAGCCGTTCGGCGAATTCTTTAGGCAACATGCAGCAGGAAGCGATAGAAATTGACGTACTGAACCAAAACGGAGAATTAAAACCCGGCATGTATGCCGAAGTAAAGATACCCATGTTATCGGGGGCAAAATCATTGCTGGTGCCTAATAACGCCATTGTACGTTCAACCGAGCATGAATATGTTGTTAAAGATAGCGGAGGCAAAGCCGACCTGGTGAATATAAAAGAAGGATTGGTAAGTAATGACTCAACTGAAGTTTTCGGCAATCTGAAAGCTAACGATAAAGTATTAGTTCATGCCTCGGACGAAATAAAGCAGGGAGATAGTATACAATAAGATATGAGGTTTCTTATTGTTTTATGACCGGTAGCTTTGAGAAGCTGCCGGTTTTTTTTTATTGTGAGTAAATAATAGTTCATCAAGTAATTTTTATACTTCATGTAAAATACCACCTGTATTTTTCACCTTCATCTATATTTACAACCTTAAATAATTAATGCCGCTTACGTGGCCCTCCGCTGGGTATTTGAATAAAATTAAAAATCATAACGAGATGAAAATATTAAAACTGAATCCAAAAATTGCGCTTATTGCATCGTTAATATCGATGGTATTTTTATTGCAGAATTGTAAAAAAGCAGCGGCAGTATCACCAACTAAGCAACCACTGGTTGGTGCAATGGTTGCTTATATTAATGACACCGCGTGGATAGGTACCAAAATAGAGGCGCGCATTGCTTTTAATGTAGCTGACAGTAGTAAATCATTTTATATCTATGGCGTGTCGGGTAATAAAGCAATAGACCTTTTAGCGGGACAAGCCCACGCGACTAACACCCCCGGATTTCCATTAAACAACAATAATGATTCTCCTGTCTTTGATTTATCAGTGCAGCAAACACCGGGTGGAGTATATTTATTAGACAGAAGTACAGTCGGCACCTCTTCCGGGGCTTCATTATTTATTACAGCAGTTGATACCGTTAACCAGACTATATCCGGGACGTTTTCGTTCCCTGCGTTTAAAAATATTTACGATAGTAACGGTTATGTAACTTCGGAGAAACAATTTGCTGAAATTTCGTCAGGCAAATTTACTTCAGTGCCATATAGCTATTCTGTGCTTAATTTAAATTAATATGTAATGTTTGATTTGTAGTTAATATACAATCTAACTTAGGCAGTCGTAGTTTTTTCAAAAACTGCACCCACAGAACTTTTGCCGTACGTAATTGATTGTCGCCCGGTTATACACTTCCTGGCAATATCTAACAGATGGCAATTAATAAAACAATAAATCATGAAGTTTTTATTGTTTTATAGCCGGCAGCTTTTCAAGCTGCCGGCTTATTTATTTCATAAACAATTTATATTCAGGTAAATACAAATTAATTTAATTTTTTTTTAATAAACATTTGGGAATTAAAATATTCGTTATACCTTTACACTACTAAATAGGTAGACAATATAGATATTAAAACAAATGAAAACGTTCAAGCCTTACCGGCATTTTTTTTCAATTCTTTTCGGCAATCAAAAATTCACACCCTGTTATATGTACTGTTGTTGTTGATAACCTTTCAGCTTCATTAGCATAACATTATTTAATCACAATTTTTCACGACTAATTTAAACACATGAAATTACTTTACGTAATCAGAACGGTACTCCTATTGAGTATACTTTTTACAGCTATTACAGCAAAAGCACAACAAAATGACGACCTGATAAACATTCTTCAAAAAAAGAATGTCATCACCCAAAAAGAAGCTGATTCCCTCCGCGCTGACCAGGCCATAAAAGAACAAGCCCGCAAAGACAAGGAAAACCAGCACGGAATAACTATCGGCAGTCGCGCCCTGCAAATAAGCGGATTGATACAAACCGAATATGAGGGCTTTGAAAAAACCAGCGGTGTGAATACTTTCCTGTTGCACCGCGCCCGTTTGGATGTGAAAGGTGATATTAACGATAACTGGAATTACGAAGTATATACCGAATTTGCAGGCACAACAAAACTGCTTGATGCTTATACAACCTATAAAATAGCCGATTATTTAAAATTTACAGCCGGTCAGTTCAAGGTCCCTTTTTCGCTCGAAAGCCTTATCGCTGATAGTCAGCTGGAGTTTATTGACCGTTCACAGGTGGTTAATGCACTTGCAGGCAGATCGACTGATGTTATCGGTAATCAAAACGGTCGTGATATAGGCATTCAAATAAATGGCAGTTTTGCAAAGATTGACGACCACTATCTTTTTGACTATACATTAGGTGTTTTCAATGGTGCAGGTTACGACGTAACAACAGATAATAACAATCATAAAGATATCGTCGGCCGGTTTACTGTTCATCCTATCAAAAACCTTGATATATCAGGTGATTTTTACGACGGGCAGGGCAATTATGGCACACCTGCAAAAAATTACCTGCGTAACCGCGGTGGTTTTGATGCAAGGTACGTGATAGGCGGATTATCATTAACTGCTGAATATGATAAAGGCACCGACGGCGTTATAAAAAGAGATGGCTGGTACGGCCAGGCAGCCTATTTTGTTATACCTAAAAGGCTACAGCTGGCAGCAAAATATGATACCTATGACCCTAACCAGGCCACAGCAAACGTACGTACCAACTACTATACCGGCGGTATCAATTACTTCTTTAACAATTGGGCCAAATTTACGATTGATTACATTGACCGTCGTGAGCCAGTTACCCAAATCCCTAATAATATTTTCGAAGCCCAGCTACAGCTGACTTTCTAAGCATCTACCTATGAAAACTATATACAAACAAAAAACACTGATAGCGGTAATTGCTGCTATCAGTGTTTTAATTGGAGCTTCGGCTTTTAATAAATCGGCCCCTGTTAAACCGGCAACCGATGACTTACAGGGCACTATAAGCATATCAGGCGCATTCGCGCTCTACCCTATTACTGTAAAATGGGCCGATGAATTTAAAAAGCTGCACCCTAAAGTTATATTTAACATTTCGGCAGGCGGTGCAGGCAAAGGGATAACCGATGCACTATCAGGTTTGGTTGATATTGGACTGGCTTCGCGCGACATCGACCCATCTGAAGTAAAAAAAGGTGCATACACAGTTTATGTAACCAAGGATGCAGTGGTGCCAACATTCAATACAGGCAACCCCAATGCGGCGGCTCTACTTGCTAAAGGGGTTAAAAGAAGTCAGTTCCTGGATATTTTTGTTACTGGCAATATAAAAAACTGGAACCAGGTTGCAGGTAAGGTTTCTGTGCCTATTCATGTATACACCCGTTCAGATGCTGCCGGGGCGGGTGAAACCTGGGCGAAATATTTCGGCAAAAAGCAGGAAGATTTGCTCGGCGTTGGCGTTTTTGGCGATCCTGGTTTATCTCTGGCAGTTAAAAAAGATCCAACTGCCATCGGTTATAACAATATCGCATACCTGTACGATCTTAAAACACGCAAACAGGTAGCGGGTGTACACGCCCTCCCCATTGATGTAAACGGTAATGGTAAAATTGATGCGGATGAGAATTTTTATGCTACGATAGATGAATTAACCGCAGCCATTGCTGATGGCAAATATCCTGCGCCACCGGCGCGCAATCTTGGTTTTCTATTTAAAGGGAAGCCAAAGAAAAAAGAGCTGGTTGAATTTGTAAAGTATGTACTAACCACCGGCCAGAAATTTATCGACGAAAACGGCTATATAGCGTTATCGAAAATCAAAATACAAGAGGAGTTGAAGAAGGTGGAATAAGTGAGTGGTTGATTGGGTTGATTAGGTGAGTGGTTGAAACGAAAACCAACTACTCACTTAATCAACTTATTCAACTTAATCACCCCCCAAATAAGTGAGTGGTTGATTGGGTTGATTAGGTGAGTGGTTGAAACGAAAACCAACTACTCACTTAATCAACCCAATCAACTTAATCAACCAAAATGCGTTTAATTAAAGACAAAATACTCTCCAAACTGATGCTGGTGCTTACCGTTGCATCAGTTTCGTTATTATTGGTGATAGGTATCGGGTTATATTATAAGTCAATACCCTTATTGCAGAAGCTGTCATGGGGTGAACTAATAACTTCAAGCGTTTGGAAGCCGCTGAAAGGCTTATTCGGTTTTTACCCATTCATCATGGGTACCTTATGGGTAACCGGGATCGCCATTATCATAGCCCTGCCGCTTAGCCTGTTCACTTCGTTGTATATTGTTGAATATGCACCGGCGCGTGTAAAAAAACTGCTCACACCCTTTGTAAACCTTCTTTCGGGTATACCGCCGGTTATATTTGGCGTTTGGGGGGTACTTTTTATTATCCCGTTGATACAAAAGTTTATCGCACCTCATTTCGTTGAGTTTTCTACAGGATACAGTGTTCTGGCAGGCGGTATTGTCTTGGCTGTGATGATATTTCCGCTTATTGTTAGCATTCTCAGTGAAGTGTTGCGAACAATTCCGCAGGAATTAAAAGATGCATCACTTTCATTAGGAGCCACAAAATGGGAAACTATTAAAAAAATAGTGCTGCGCAAAGCATTGCCGGGCATAGTCGCTGCAACAGTATTGGCAATTTCAAGGGCCTTTGGCGAAACCATTGCTGTACTAATGGTTTGCGGCAATAATGCTGTTGTTCCCCATTCTGTTTTTGATACCGGCTATCCCCTGCCTGCGCTTATTGCAAATAATTATGGCGATATGATGTCCATCCCGCTTTATGATTCTGCACTGATGTTTGCCGCATTGCTGCTATTTATCATTATCCTGCTGTTCAATATTATTTCAAGGGTGATACTTACCCGTTTAGAAAATAGGCTTGCCGCATGAAAAAAAGAAAATTAGAAGAATTATTTTTCAGGTCGCTGATGGTTTTGGCAACCCTGGTGGTTGGGGGCAGCTTTTTCCTTATAGTTGGCACTATCGTTTACAAAGGCGCGCCTTATATGAACCTTGATATGCTTACAAAAACACCGGGCGGCGGTTTCTATATTGGTAAAGAAGGCGGCGTACTCAATGCTATTATCGGTTCGCTGTATGTAGCAGGCGGCGCAACCATCCTTGGGCTTTTGATCAGCATCCCCGTAGCCATATTCATCAACATGTACATGGATGGCAAAAGGTTCTTATCAAACACATTACGGATGGCCTATGACGTGCTGTTTGGTATCCCTTCGATAGTTTATGGGGCATTCGGCTTTTTGATAATGGTTTACTTTGGTATACGCGCTTCTTTGCTGGGCGGTATAATAGCCGTTACCTTATTGGTTATCCCTGTTTTGGTACGTACACTTGATGAGGTGATCCGTACAGTTCCTTTAGAATTGCGCGATGCTGCACTTTCGCTGGGGGCAACCCGTTGGGAGATGGCCAAAGTTGTTTTACGGCAGATAAGGCCCGGGATTTACACAGCCATTTTATTATCGTTCGGCAGAGCCATTGGCGATGTTGCTTCCGTATTATTTACGGCGGGATTTAGTGATAATATACCCACATCCCTGCACCAGCCCGCGGCAACCCTCCCGCTGGCCATATTTTTCCAATTGGGCAGCGCAGTAGATGAAGTGCAGGGTCGTGGGTATGCCTCAGCACTCATATTAACCATCATCGTATTAATAATTACCGTATTAGCCCAGGTATTGACAAAGAAATTTTCAAAATATAAAATTTAATGACCCAAACTCCGCATATAAGTGTACAGCATTTAAATGTGCATATAGCTAACCAGCATATTTTAAATGATATCAGCATAAATATTCCCGATAAGAAGGTTACTTCCATTATCGGCCCATCCGGCTGCGGAAAAACCACTTTGTTAAAATCATTTAACCGCTTGCTTGATAATGCTGCGGGTGTTAAAATTACAGGTAAGGTGTTGGTTGATAATGAGGATATCTACGCCCCGGAGGCCGAAGTTACCCACATCCGTAAAAAAATGGGGCTGCTTTCCCAACGCCCTTATCCCCTGCCCATGTCTATTTATGATAATGTGGCTTATGGCCCGCGTATCCATGGTACCCGCAAAAAGCAAGAGCTTGATGAACTGGTGGAAGAAAAATTAAAAGCCACCGGTTTATGGAACGAAGTTAAAGATCGACTGAATACATCAGCCACCCGTTTATCCATCGGGCAGCAGCAGCGCTTATGCCTGGCACGTGGCCTTGCCGTTGAACCTGAGATCATTTTGGGCGATGAATCCACTTCCGCGCTCGACCCTGTGTCAACCGCCATCATCGAAGACCTTTTTATTACGCTAAAAGAAAAATACACTATAGTTTTAGTAACGCACATCCTGCGCCAGGCCCGCCGTGTATCCGACTATATCGTATTTGTTTATATGGGTAAGATCATCGAGTTTGGCCCTACTGAAGAAGTTTTGTTAAACCCGCAAAAGGAGTTGACGAAGGAGTATGTGAAAGGGTTTATCAGTTGAAATAATTGTGACTTGTAGGGACGCAATATTTTGCGTCTCCCGTATCCAAATCCCAGCGCGCAGGATCTGCACAATTTCCCTAAATAGTTCGGAGACGCAAAATATTGCGTCTCTACTGAAAAATGAATTTTATACATATTTATCTATAAAAAATGTGACTTTTGATATAAAAAATTCATGTTTTGATAAAAATCTATCAGTATTTGATTATTTGTAATATAAAACCTCTAAAATCCCTATCGTATCCATCAAAACCAGTTTAAAATATATTAAAAATCACAACATTCGTCGCTTTTTCCTCGTATATTGCACCATTTTCTATCATAAATGGCCTATAACTACCAGCGCATAATTATTAAGATTGGCTCAAACGTCCTTACTCAAAAAGACGGTTTGCCCGATCTGAACCGTATAACCCATCTTGTTGAACAGATCGCCAAGATAAAAAGGCAAGGAATTGAAGTGGTGTTGGTTTCATCAGGCGCAGTAGCTTCAGGCAGAAGCTTAATCAATATCTCCGAGAAATTTGACTCCATTGCCACGCGGCAGTTATTTGCATCCATAGGCCAGGTAAAGCTCATCAATACTTATGCATATGAGTTTGAAAAATATAACATCCTTTGCTCACAGGTATTGGTAACCAAGGAGGATTTCAGGGACAGGCTGCATTACCTCAACATGAAAAACTGCCTCAAAATTTTATTGCAGCACCATGTAATACCTGTTGTAAACGAAAACGACGTAGTTTCAATTACTGAGTTGATGTTTACTGATAACGACGAACTTGCAGGCCTGATTGCATCTATGCTCAATGCCCAGGCGCTTATCGTATTAACCAATGTTGACGGGATATACGACGGTGACCCGGATAATGAAGGGGCGAAGGTTATTGAAGAAGTTAACGGCACTACTTTAGATTTTGCATCATTTGTAAGCACCGGCCGTTCACAATTCGGTCGCGGCGGTATGATCACAAAATCAACCATGGCGCAAAAAACGGCGCAATTGGGTATCGCAGTGCATATAGCCAATGGTACCAAAGAAAATATCCTGGTTGATTTATTAGCGGGTAAAGTTGCGCATACCCACTTCATACCCAATAGGTCGGCATCAGGCAAAAAGAAATGGATAGCCCATGCAGGGAATTATGCTAAGGGCATTGTACAGGTAAACGAGGGTGCACGAGCGGCGCTCACTTCAGCAAAGGCATCGAGTTTGTTGCCGGTTGGCGTTATAAATATCTTATCAGGATTTAAAAAAGGCGAGATCATTAAATTAGTTGATGAAAACAATAAACCTATCGGCTTAGGTATCGCCGAATATGGCTCGGATAAAGCCGCAGAAATGATGGGGCAAAAAAATCAAAAAGCGCTTATACATTATGATTATCTTTATTTAGAATGTTAAACAGCTACACAAAATATTTTGAAAGTGCGCGTATAGCAAGCCGCAAAAGCATTGATCCTGTGCTTATAAACAGGGTATTAAATGAGCTCGCGATAGCCGCTGTTGCACAAACAGCGTACCTATTAAAAGAAAACAAAAAAGACCTCGACCGCATGGATCCAAAAGATCCGAAATACGACCGTTTAAAACTTACCACTGGCCGTATTGATGATATTGCAAAAGAAATAATAAACGTTGCCAAGTTAAAAAGTCCACTGGGGCGCATCCTTTCCAAAAAAATACGGCCGAATGGTTTACATGTTTCAAAAATTAGCGTGCCGCTTGGTGTAGTTGGTGTAATTTACGAGGCCCGGCCAAATGTTACTTTTGATGTATTTTCACTTTGTTTTAAAACTGGTAATGTATGCCTTTTAAAAGGCGGCAGTGATGCGGAATTTTCAAACAAAGCCATTATTTCGGTGATCCACAAAGTTTTAGCCGAACATGGGATAGATATTAACGTAGCCACCCTGCTCCCACCCGAACGTGAAGCTACCGATGCTTTATTAAACGCTATAGGTTACGTTGATGTACTAATACCCCGTGGCAGTCAGCAACTGATAGACCATGTGCGTAATAATAGCAAAGTACCGGTAATTGAGACCGGTGCCGGTATTGTACACACCTATTTTGATGAATTTGCTGACCTTGAAAAAGGTAAAAACATTATTTTCAATGCCAAAACCCGGCGTGTAAGCGTATGTAATGCGCTGGATTGCGTGATTGTACATTACAGTAGGTTGCGCGACTTGCCAAAGCTTGTAAAACCTTTAAGCGAAAAGCAGGTGGAAATTTATGCTGATGAAACCGCTTTTATGATATTGGAGGGCCACTATCCCGAAGACCTTTTAAAACATGCAAAACCAGAGCATTTCGGCACTGAGTTTTTATCAATGAAATTGGCGATTAAAGTGGTGGAAAGCTTTGATGGCGCACTTGACCATATTGCCGAATACAGTTCCAAACATAGCGAAGCCATCATATCTGAAAATAAAGCCCGTATCAAAACCTTTTTAAGCCAGGTTGATGCAGCGGCAGTTTATGTAAACGCGTCCACGGCCTTTACCGATGGCGCTCAGTTTGGCTTAGGCGCCGAGATCGGCATCAGCACCCAAAAACTTCATGCCCGCGGCCCTATGGGC
>JABDCF010000074.1 GCA_013288235.1 Bacteroidota bacterium
TTTGTAGTGATCTATATATTAGGCCTTATCGTTGCAATTTTTGTGGGCAGCAAAATAGGGTCAGCTTCAACTTATTTAGTGCTTATAATTATATATGCTGGCCTTTTTGTTTTTTACGACCTGATTTGCGAAATATTTACCAACGGGCAAAGCTTTGGCAAGCGCATCATGAAAATAAAAGTGATCAGCCTTGACGGTAAAAGGCCGTCATTCGGGCAATACTTACTGCGTTGGTTATTCCGGATAGTTGATTTTACGCTATCGATGCAGGTTTGCGCGCTATTATGTGCCGCTGTTTCAGAAAAGCAGCAACGGGTAGGGGATATGGTAGCAGGTACAACGCTTATTAAAACACATCCCCGTACATCAATAAAAAGCATTGCTTTTGCGCCATCGGCAGATAATTACGAGCCGGTGTTCAAACAAGCTTCACTTTTAACTGATCGTGATATCGTATTGATACGTGATGTTATCAATACATACTACAAAACACGTAATGAAATGATAGTTTACAATATGGCCGACCGTATTGAAAAACACTTGTCTATCACAATGCCCGAAAAGATGAGCAATATGCAGTTTTTACAAACTATTATCAAAGATTACAGTCATATAGCTGTTCAAACTGATATATGATGCTGGTAGACTCCCCACATCTTAATGCCGTAGCTAACTAAAATAATTGAACCCGTAACAACAAACAACGTTTTTTTTAAGGTGTTTTTTGAATTGTCGAAGTTGAAGCATCTATCGGCCAATCCATAAACAAAAAATAATAGCAAAGGGATGGCAGGCGGATAAACTGAAAAGCTTTTATGTAGATCGCCTTGCAGCAGCGCCAGGATTGAACGTTGAAAGCCGCATCCCGGGCAATCTATCCCGGTTAAATATTTAAAGGGACAGGGTATTAAATGATTTTGCAACCAGTTAATAAACATTAACCGGCTGCAAAATATTTGTATTGCAATATTCCCTGGCAGCATTAAACCTGGGGAGGATTTGGATCCTGGTAATTTGTCGGGCCGAATGGATCACGCGGTTTCATACCACCGGCTTCTGCTGCCGAAGGGCCGAGGTATTGATAGCTGCCAAAACCCAAAATAGGATAAAAAACAAAGCCCAATAAAACTAAGCCAACCGTAAAACCTTCACTTTGGCCGTAACTTTTACTCAATAAGTTAATGGTCCATATCATAAATATTATGTTTACGCACGGTATAAAAAACAAAAATATCCACCATATAGGTTTACCCACAATTTCAAGCATCACTATCCAGGTGTAAACAGGGATAATTGCCGCCCATCCCGGCTTACCGGCTTTTTCATACACTTTCCATTTCCCCACAATTGTTATTACAGCGATGATTAAAATGGGAATTAGCATAGCCGCAAAAATAGCCATGATGCCGGCTGCTACGCCAGCTGAAGAAGAATCATAATTTTCCATGTGTTTTTTGTTTTAATTGGATTTTGATATAGGGTTTAATTTGTTTTGAATGTATTAAATCTATTTTGAATATTCAAACATTAAATAAAAAAAGTACCGGGACAATCGTAATTTTGCCCGATGCAAAAGGAACAAATTTCCGTTTTTGATATGTTTAAGATCGGCATAGGCCCATCGAGTTCACATACGCTTGGCCCCTGGCGGGCTGCGCAGCAATTTGTGCAGATATTGGAAGATAAGGGTATTTTGCCTTTGGTAGTTCAGATAAAGATATTCTTGTATGGCTCGCTTGCTAAAACCGGCAAGGGCCACGGTACTGATATTGCCATACTATTAGGATTAAGTGGTGATGACCCTGTAACTTTTGAAGTGGATAAAGTAGCGCCGAAAACAAACCACATCCGGACTTCAAATAAATTAATGCTGGCAGGAAAAAAAGAAATCGGTTTTTTTGAGAACGACGACCTGTTATTTCTTTTTAGTGAAAGCCTGCCTTTTCATCCCAATGCGGTAACCTTCCAGGCATTTTTAAGTAATGAAACCGCTATATCCGAAACTTTTTATTCCATTGGTGGAGGGTTTGTGGTTAAAGAAGGTGGCGGCGGGCAACAAAAGGCTGAGGTTGACCTTCCGTTCCCTATCGAAACAGCGAATAATCTGTTGCACTGGTGTATTAAAACCGGCCTCAAAATATCCGAAGTGGTGATGGAAAATGAGTTGGCCTGGCGCAGTGAACAGGAAACGCTAACAGGAGTAATGGACATTTTTAAAGCGATGGCAGCATGTATGTACAGGGGTTGCCATACTAAAGGCTCATTGCCAGGCGGACTGAATGTAACCCGGCGTGCTGCAAGCCTTAACAAGAGGCTAATTGGCAACCGCACTTACGCAAATTTTGATGAATGGGTAAAAGTTATCCGTGAAACAGGTAACAGCTTTCAAAATACGCTGGATTGGGTAAGCTGTTTCGCGCTGGCTGTTAACGAAGAAAATGCATCTTTCGGCCGTGTGGTAACTGCGCCAACAAACGGCGCGGCAGGCGTTATACCCGCTGTGCTGCAATACTACCTTGTTTTTTGTGATGGCTATACGGATGCGCGGATAATCCAGTTTTTATTAACAGCATCCGAGATCGGGAGTATATTTAAAAAGGGTGCAACCATATCCGCAGCGATGGGCGGCTGCCAGGCCGAGATTGGCGTATCATCAGCTATGGCTGCAGCTGCTTTAACCGAATGTTTGGGCGGCACACAACGCCAGGTGCTAATGGCCGCCGAAATAGCTATGGAACACCATTTAGGCATGACCTGCGATCCGATAGGCGGCCTGGTGCAAGTGCCCTGTATAGAACGCAATACCATGGGGGCGATAAAAGCCATAACGGCTTCACAACTTGCGCTGCAAACCAACCCTGATAATGCAAAAGTAAGTTTGGATGCCGTAGTTAAAACCATGTGGCAAACAGCGCAGGATATGAACTCGAAATATAAGGAAACTGCGGATGGTGGACTGGCTATTAATATACCGTTGAGTTTGCCGGAGTGTTAGGGGTATAAGTGACTTTACTATAACTCTTCTATCTCTTTAATGGAAAGCCCGGTACAATTTGCAATCAGCTTTACGGCTAAATTATGCTCTTTCATGCTGATTGCCATTTCTTCATTGACTTCTTTTTTGCCTATTTCGCGACCTTCTTTATAACCTATCTCGAACCCCTTTTTATACGCTCTGTCCAATAAAAATTCTTCGATGCCCATGGTTATCCTATTCAGCGTTTAGGTAAGTGACGGCCTAAATGTTATTTTATTCTATAGTTTTTCAATCTCCTCAACGGAAAGCCCTGTAATGTTGGCTATCAAATTTATATCCAAACCGTTCTCTTTCATCTTAAGGGCGTTTTCCCTTGCATTTTCTTCACGTCCTTCCTTTTTTGCCCTATCCAATAAAAACTCTTCAATGCCCATGGTTGTGCCCCTTTCTGTTAAGTTTGCTATCTCTTGTCCAAATTTAGCAAACATTTCACTGTTTTCAAAATGCAGGTAATAGCGTAAAAAACTCATCAGCTTACGTATCTTTTCTTTTGGCATCTTTTTAGTTAAAACGTTTTGCCAGGCCGAAGGCCAGGTCAAATAATTGCTGGTCATTGAGCTTTTTATGTGATAAGGCCAGTTTGGCAGTAAGCACGGCTATAGCAAATGGATTGTTGCTGGCTTCCAGTTCTTTATCATCCTGGTCAATTATTTTGTATGTATTATAGGTATAGTAAACCCTTGTACCTAAAAAATCCCTTTCATAATGCTTGGGATGGAAGTTTTTATTCGCATCTGCAAAAATGGCGAATGCAGTAATTGGCTTATTGTATTTATCAAGTATCCTGTAATAATACTGAAACATCCGTTTTGCAAAATCCTTGTCGCTAAAGCCCTGAACTTCAATGTGGATCAATATCCACTCTTCGTGCCCTTCGCGGGTAAACACTTTTACAAGTTTATCAACATAACGCACAACATAATTGTCGGCCTCGGGCGGAAAAAGCTGTTCAAGTTCCTTATCAAGATATTCAAAACCTCTTACCAGATCGAACAATTTATCGGCGTCAGGATAGAAAAAGCGTAGGAAATCATCGAACAGGTCTTCCAATGTGGCCTTCCAGAGTATGTCGTTATGTTTCATGTGAAATCAAAGTTGTAAAAGTAAGCCGTAAATAGAACGTGTGGCGGATTACCAATGAATATAAATAGATAAGGAAGCCCTGGACACTTTGATTTCTCGAAAATAAACCCCTAAATTCGTTTATGATGACAAATGACCGCCGCATTTTCCTGAAGCAGGCTGCTATGCTGGCCGGCGCTTTTGGAGTAAACAGCCTGTTCAACCAGGTTCATGCCGCCGACTGGCAAAAGGCATCGCAAAAATTTAAAAATTTAACTGATGCACAGGTAGCAACCGACGAAGATTTTTGGCGCGTGGTGCAGCAATCGTACACGGTAAATCCCAATATCATTAACTTAAATAATGGCGGGGTGTCGCCATCACCCTTGGTAGTGCAGCAGGCAGTTGAACGGTTTAACCAGTTATCAAATGAAGGGCCGTCGTACTATATGTGGCGTATTCTCGACCAGGGGCGCGAACCTTTACGCGAAAAACTGGCAAATTTGGCCGGTACGTTGCCTGATGAAATCGCGGTTAACCGGAACGCAACTGAATCGCTTAATACAATTATATACGGCCTCGATTTGAAAAGGGGTGATGAAGTTATCGGCACAAAACAAGATTATCCGCACATGATCTCAGCCTATCGCCAAAGGGCTATGCGCGAGGGGATAGTTTACAAACAATTGAGCTTTGAGTTCCCTATAGAGGATGACGAACAGATTGTTAAAGCTTATGAGGATGCCATCACACCGAAAACAAGGCTTTTACACGTTACCCATATGATTAATTGGGTGGGGCAGATAATGCCTGTGCGAAAAATTTGCGACATGGCACATGCAAAAGGCATCGAAGTAATTGTTGACGGAGCACATTCATTTGGCCTGATGGATTTTAAAATACCCGACCTGCATTGCGATTATTTTGGCACCAGCCTGCATAAATTTTTGTCGGCGCCAATAGGGAGCGGTATGTTATGGATAAAGAAGGAGAAAATTGATAAAGTATGGACGCTTTTGTGCGATGATAAACCATTAAGCGGCGATATAAGGAAGTTTGAAAATTTGGGTACCCGCAGTTTTCCGATAGAACAGGGTATAGGCGAGGCTATTAACTTTCACGAAGGCATAGGAAGCAAACGAAAAGAGGAAAGAATAAGGTACCTGAAAGATTATTGGGCATCACGGGTGCAACATATTCCCAAAGTTAAATTGCACACATCATTAAACCCAAAATACTCCTGCGCCATTTGCGGGGTAAGCATCGATGGGATGACACCCGGCGAATTGGACGGCGCGCTTTTTAATAATTATAAGATACATACCGTTGGCATAGTTTGGGAAAACATAAGCGCTGTGAGGGTAACTCCGCATGTTTATACCACGCTGCCTGATTTGGATAAATTGGTTAAGGCGATAGGGGAAATTGCAGCAAAAAGTAAGAGTTAACGCTTAAACAACCTCGAATCAAACTCAAAGGGTTCTGCACTTATTATTTTCAGGCTTTTAAGGTCAGAGTGCCTCGGGTTGATGATATAATTATAGTCGCCGGTGACGGTTGCCGATGGCACTTGCAGCACCAGATCGATATTTGCCTTTAAAAAATCATCACCCATATATTGGGTCGACCGGGCGAATGGGTTCCGGTTCCAGTTCTCCGGCAAATCAGTTGTATTAATTTTTGTTATTTCCGCTTCTTCCGGTATTTCAATTGTTATCATATAATAATTGATGGGACGAATGCCAAACGGCACATGAACCGCAACTTCAAGCATGGCAAATGCTCGCGAGCCTGAAGTATACAAAGCCGGAGTACCTTTACCGTTCCAGCGACCGCTGTTCATTTCGGCGCCATAACCCGAAAGGTCATTGATGTATTCTTTTTTGCAAAGCCGGTAAACTATCATGCAAAAATACCATGCTCAATACGGCCCAGCTCATCATAAACCATGGTAATGCCAAAAGAAGTATCAAGCAAATCTTTTGGTTTTACACCACCAAGCGCAATACTTTTGGTATCCATCCAGGTATAAAAGTTATCATCTATCCCAAAAACATCGACCCCCTTTTTATAAAGTAATTCAACAAGGATGATCTTTTCAGAGTATATAGGGTCAAATACTTTCCCTTCTTTTTTATAACGCTGAATAGTACGTTCGGAAATATGAAGATAATCGGCCCATTCCTGCATGCCCACATGAATGCGATCAGAAAGAGTTGAGAAATAATTATAAGATAAGCCATCCCTAACCACATTGGATAAACGGGCCATATCGTCCTCAATAAATTCATATTTTTTTGGCTTTGCCATATTGATTGCGCTAACTGTCCGTAAATTTATTTTTTCAATTTTGCCGCAACCATTGGCTCAAGCAAATTCATCCATTGTGTGTACATTTTACCGGATGGGTGCAGGCCATCGGGTGCAATGAGTGTCGGGTCTGTTGCCGCTGTGCGCGATATGGGAGTTATATCTAAATAATTAACGCTGACCGCCAGGCTTATGGATTTATTAATAGCATTAAACTTATCTATTTCGGGACCTATAACAGCGCCCTGGCCGTTGGCAAAAGGTGTTACACCATAGTCAGGTATCGATAATACAAAAACCCGGCTGGTATCGCCATTGGCAAAGCTGATGGCTGTATTTAATACCTGGGCAAATTTTATTTTGTAGTTATCGATACTTAAACCCTGGTACTGATCATTTACGCCGATCAATAGGGTAACAAAATCGTATTTTTTTGTGGTGACGCCGCTTTGGGCAGTTGCGCCGATGAGGTTATCGGTCGTCCAACCGGTTACTGCAATTATTTTAGGTACACCAACATTTAATGATTGCCGGTTTAACGATGCCGTGAGCTGGTAAGGGTACGACTGTGACGGAGGCACGGCTTCGCCGATAGTATAAGAGTCGCCTAATGCGAGGTAATTCAACGAATCGGGCTTAGTCATAGTTGTTGTGTTATTGGTTATTGCCTGTACATTCGCCGCTTTTTTTGTACACCCGGATAGTGAGGTTAGTGTTATTAATATGATGTGTAATGTTTTCATAATATCTCCATATTGAACAATACGGAAATATGTTGTTTTAAGATTTTTTTTACTTCATTAATATCAACTTCGTACCCCAACTCGCGCTGCATCGAGGTTACTTCCTTATCATCAATTCCACAGGGGACTATATTTTTAAAATAATCCAGATCAGGGTTAACATTAAAAGCCAGCCCGTGCATGGTTACCCATCGGCTGCAGCGCACACCAAGGGCGCATATTTTGCGGGCGCGTTCGTTGTCAGCATCAAACCAAACACCCGTATAGCCGGGGTACCTGCCTGCCTTTAATCCATAATCGGCCAGGGTGAGTATTACAGCCTCTTCAAGTGTGCGTAAGTACAAGTGTATATCGGTAAAAAAATTATCGAGGTCAAGTATAGGGTATGATACGATTTGCCCCGGCCCGTGGTAGGTAATATCGCCGCCACGATTAATGGGATAGTAAACAGCGTTTTTTTCTTTTAAGCCTTTTTCATCCAGCAATAAGTGTTCGGGCTTGCCGCTTTTGCCCAGCGTGTACACATGCGGATGTTCACAAAATATAAGGTAATTCGGGGTAGGGGTGTATTCATCATATTCGTTCCCCTCGGTTACCGACTGCCGGTTGCGGATATCGATCTTTAAATTAACGGTACCGGCAAACAAAGCTTCCTGCTTATCCCAGGCCGCTTTGTAATCCATCAAGCCCCAATCCTGGAAATCAACCTGTTTGTTCTTCATCTAAAACTCCTTTCACATAGCCAACCATATAATCCTGGTATTGCAGGTAGCCCACATCATAATTGTGGCTTATTGTGCCTTTATTAAGGCGTGCTTTTACCCAGCCGTGCCCTTCAAATTCAAATGGCTCAAGCAAAATGTTATCAGCAAACGATACCTCTTTTTGGCCATAACATTTATACACCGCTTCTTTAGCGCACCAGCAAACATACAACTGGTTTATTTTATCGCGGGGATTTATAAATCCCATTTCCTCATTGCGCATAAATTTGTGAGCTATGCGTTCAACTTTTTCCTTTACCTGTTCAATATCAATGCCCACGGGGTGTTTGCTGATCATCACCGCTGCATAGTCAAAGGAATGGCTTAGGGAAATATGGTAGGGAAGGTTTACAAGATATGGCTTGCCATGTTCATCAACTTTACAATCAATATATTCATCGGTACGCAGCATTTTGCGTAACAAAACACGCGTACCAAGCCAGTGCAGGTTACGCTTGCCAACTTTAAGCCGCTCATAATAAGCCTTTTCGTGCTCATTTAATTGCAGTTGACTGTAAAGCTCGTCAGCTTCTTCTTCAATCTTCCAGATCGCAAATTCCGTATCGTCATCAACCTGCTGCCTGTATGCTATAGCCATAAATGTAAAATTGCAAAAAGGATGACAAACTTATATCAAATAAACCTAAATTGTATCGTTTTTTATCAATTATAAAACAAGCACTATTAGTGAACGAATTTTTTAACCCTCTTTGCGACTTGTCGCAGAGAGGGTGATCCAGCGAAGGGCAGATCGGGTGAGTAAACTATGCGAGCGGCATTGGCGTTAATGCATTGGTGTGCTGACTCACCCGATCTGCGCTCCGCTGGATCACCCTCTCTATGGCACGCCATAAAGAGGGTGAAGAAATTATTTCTTAACAACACAGAATATCAAAAATCAAACCCATGTCCACCAAAAACTTAACACCCGCCCAGGTTGAACTTTATAACCGGCAGGGATATCTCATTATAAAAGGCTTTTGCAGCCCGGAAGAAATAAACAAATTATACAAAACCGCGCTTGACGATAATGCCATGCGCAATAACGCGCTCGATCTTAACGATCAAACCGGCAAAAAGACCAGGCTATCTTTATGGTTTACGCCTGGCAATGATGTTTTTGGTTATTTAACCCGTAGCGAAAAAATGATCAACCCGGTAAAACAGCTGCTTGGCGATGATGCCCCGGTATGCCATTTTCACTCCAAACTGATGCAAAAGGAGCCTAAAGTTGGCGGGGCATGGGAGTGGCATCAGGATTATGGCTATTGGTATAAAAACCAGTTTATGTTCCCTGATGAACTGATTAGCGTTATGGTGGCTTTGACTGAAGCCAATAAAGAAAACGGCTGTTTACAGGTAATAAAAGGCTCGCATAAATTAGGCCGTGTAAACCATGGTTTTGCGGGCGAACAGGTGGGCGCCGATATGGAAATGGTAAACAATGCCCTAAAAACAATGGAACTGGTTTATGTTGAACTTGAACCCGGCGATGCGCTTATCTTCCATAGTAACCTGTTGCACCGGTCGGAGGCTAACCTTTCAGATCATCCGCGATGGTCGGTTATATCCTGTTATAACTTGCAATCGAATTTGGCTTATAAAGAAACATCAACATCCTACAAAGTGCCGGTTGATATAGTGCCTGACGAAGCTATATTAGAGTGGGAGCCGGAATCATTATCAAATGCCGATTTCCTGAAAAAGGAAAATGATCCCGCTTTGAAGGAGACTGGGTGGGAGGGTTAAGTCTGAAGCCTAAAGTTTTAAGTCAAAAGTCTTGGGGTAACGATTATTTTTAAGGTTGAAGTGAAAAGTTTTTATTTAATTTGGAAGGCTTAAGACTACAGACTTAAGACCAATCAAAATATAACCAGGTATGAACATAGCTATGTTAGGTTCGGGTTTTATAGCCCGTTTTTATGCAGATTCGTTACAGGCGCAGCGCGCAAAAGATTCACTGATCAGCGTGTATTCGCGCAATATTGATAAAGCCAAAAAGTTTGCTGAGGATTATAAGCTCAGCTTTTTTTCGGATGATATGGATGCGGTGGTTAGTCGTGATGATGTGGATGCGGTGGTAATCTCCCTGCCAAATAACCTGCACGAAGCTGCCGTGGCTGCATGCGCCAAAGCAAAAAAACATGTTTTATGCACAAAACCGCTTGGCCGCAATGCCGCCGAAGCCAAACGCATGCTGGATATGGTTGAAGAAGCCGGCATCATGGGTGGCTACCTGGAAGATCTTTGCTATACGCCGAAATTCCTGAAATCAATGAAGAGCGTTAAGGACGGCAATATTGGCAAGGTGCTGTGGGCAAAATCGCGCGAGGCGCACCCCGGCCCGCATAGCGATTGGTTTTGGGACCACGAGCAATCGGGCGGCGGCGCCATGGTTGATTTGGGTTGCCATTGTGTCGAGATCGCCCGTAATTATATTGGTAAAGAGATTAGGCCGGTTGAAGTAATGTGCTGGGCCGCAACCCAGGTACACCCCATAAAAGCTGAAGACAGCGCCATCGGCCTGGTAAAATATGCCAACGGCGCGATAGGGCAGTTTGAAGTAAGCTGGTGTTTTAGGGGTGGGATGGATCTGCGCGATGAGGTAATGGGCACCGAAGGCACTATCTGGCTCAATAACTTTTTACGCACCGGTTTCGAGATGTTCAGCACCGGCAAGGGTGGCTATGTGGCCGAAAAGGCGGAAAGCAACAGCGGCTGGCTATTCCCGGTGGGGGACGAGATACATGAGTTGGGCTATACCAACATGTTTACCGATATGTTTAACGCCATCGAAAACAAAACTGAACCATTGGAAACTTTTTACGATGGCTATATAGTAAATGCGATCCTCGACGCTGCTTACCTGTCGGCAAAAACGCGGCAGTGGGAACCGGTACAAATTGAAGGCTGGCGCGGGGATAAAACAGAAGATTACGGGTCGAACTTTGTATCGTATGATGATGATTATTATTTGATAAAAAAAGAGATACTGCCGCACGGGGAGCATAAGCTGATATTGAAGCATAAGGTTACCGGTGAAGTGGTGGCCAGGGATGAAGAGTAAAAAACTTCAAAGAAATAATGATTTTCCATATAAGGTCGCTTTTGAAACCTTTGTAAAATGTATTATCTTTTTTTAGAATAGGAAAATTGTACCGTTCCGTATGAGTTCTTTTTTGCTTGTGGTTACAAGTTGCATTGTCTTAAATCAGCCAGCTGTCCTGATAGTAAAATTTTAGGTTAGCTAATTTTACTTGCTTAAGTATAGTAAAATACTTTATAAAGCAAAAGAAGGGATGTTATTATAACAATATCTCAGAAATTTATTTTATAATTGCTCAGCTTAAACCAATCATGAAAGTCGAAGAAGTAATAGTAGCTGAAGCAATTAAAGGCATCGTAAGCATAAGCGTTGATATTATAAAAAAATCAAGCCAAGCCTTATTCAATAAATTAAAGAACGAGGAAAAGATATTTCTTGCCAAATTAGATAAATCAATTACTTCATATATTGAAAATCTCTTTAGGAGATTCGGATACATGAAGGTCTTAGGAATGCATGAGGCGGTGCTTCTAAAAGATATATTAATAAGTGTTCAATTATTATCTGAAGAAAATATCAATAGCTATCGTTCTCTAGAAGAATTAGAAAAAAAATTTGTTAAAGAAGGTAATAGAAGCTTTCAAATTACGGATAAAAATTCACATGATGGGATAAAAGTAGTGAATGAAAATAAGTATTTGATGGTTCTCGGCCCACCAGGAAGCGGGAAATCCACATTCTTAAAAAAAGTTGCTTTTGAAGCGCTCGATTATGCTAAATTAACTGAATTAAATAAATATATACCAGTTATAATAGAGCTAAAAAGGCTTGAGAAAGATATTTCAATAATTGATTTTATAGAAAAGGAATTCTCAATTTGTCATTTTCCTGACAGTAAAGAATTTGTGGAATATAGCTTAAAACAAGGACGCTTGGTGCTAATATTAGATGGATTAGATGAGATAAATGAGGGTTTTGAAATTGATGCCTTTAACGAACTTAAGGACTTTATTGATAAATACAATCAATGTAAATATGTTATTTCAAGTAGGAATTTGGCCTATAAAGGGGATTTTAAACAATTTAAAGACGTTGAAATTGCAAATTTTAATAATGAACAAATTAAATCATTCGCTGATAGATGGTTTTTAAGTAAAAAGCAATCCCAACTTGCAGAAGATTTCAAAAAGAAACTATTTTCGAGTGATTATAAATCAACAAAGGAGTTGGCACAAACCCCACTGTTGCTTACCTTATTATGCTTGGTTTTTTCATCACAACAAGATTTTCCGAGAAATAGAGCTACTTTATATAAAGACGCCATAGATGTTTTGCTTAAAGAGTGGAACGCTGAAAAAAGAATCTATAGAAATCCCATTTATGCAGATATGACTCTTCCTTTTGAAGAGATGTTATTGTCACAGATAGCATATGAATTTTTTACTACGAATGCCTATTTTTTTGAAAAAAAAGATCTCGCCTCCAAAATCTCTTTTATCATCGAAGACAATTTGAATTCTCCAAAGTATTTAGATGGAGAAGAAATTTTAAATGCTATTTCTTTGCAACAAGGCATTTTAATTGAAAGAGCAAAAAACATCTATACATTTTCGCATTTGACAATTCATGAATATTTCACAGCAAAATATATTGATGACAATAATCTATTGGAAGAAAATATCAATAATTTCATAACCTATCCCAGATGGAGAGAGGTTTTTTTGCTATTATCAGGCATGTCTAAAACAGGGTCCGATAAGATTTTAACTTCTATAAATAGTCAAATTCAGAACGATCTTACGACATATCCTTCTATAAATAAATTGTTGAAAGCAGGGAACTATGAAAATGAGTTAGACACGAGATTGTTTGTTTTAATAATCAAATTATCTTTTCTTTTTCCCAATAATTCAGATTTCAGTTCAACGCATCGGTCAAGTATAAACGATTTGAACATAGAAAATTCGTTAGCCATAATAATAAGAGACCTTGAACTGACTAATTCTTATAATTTACTTGCGTCATATATCATGGATTTTAGGCTTCATATAGAAGATCAATTTCTTGCTATCCTAAGCGTTTTAAAGGACAATAGGAATTCGTCGCCTTTTATAGAAAAAGTATTTAAAATTTTTGAAAACAATAAACAATCCGTTAACAAAGAAAATCTAATTATAGAAATAGCTGCGGCATCGCAAATAGGCCAAAATGAAATTTCATTCATCGGGTTGAAAAATTATTTTGAAAAGATAATTTTTTTAATTCTTTGCAAAAAGGCTTCGATTAAGGTTTCAAGAAGTGTCTGGAAGGGTATTGAAGAAAACCTGTTTTTGGGGACCTAAACATTTTTCGATGGGACTGTCCTAAAATCCAAGAATTATGCTGTATTGGTGATTTACCACAATCAACCCAATCGTAAACCGTAAATCTAAAATCGTAAATCTTTCCACATTCCGCTAAAACTTTTGTTAAAAACACGTGTTGCCACGTCTTTCAATTAGTTCTAATTTTGACAGCACATCACCTCACTTATGATATTGTCAGATAAGCGTATTTTAGAAGAAATCGACAACGGTACCATAGTCATTGAGCCTTTCAGGCGCGAATGCCTGGGTACAAATTCGTACGATGTCCACTTGGGAAAACACCTGGCCACTTACCGCGACAGGGTGCTGGATGCCAAATTGCATAACGAGGTAGTTCCTTTTGAGATACCAAAAGATGGCTTTGTTTTACAGCCAAATATCCTGTACCTGGGTGTTACCCTGGAATATACTGAAACCCATTTGCATGTTCCTTTTTTAGAAGGAAAATCAAGCACGGGCAGGTTGGGTATAGATATACATGCCACCGCGGGTAAGGGCGATGTTGGATTTTGCAATACCTGGACACTCGAAATATCATGCACCCAGCCTGTAAAAGTTTACGCAGGCATGCCCATAGGCCAGCTGATCTATTTTGTAGTCGAGGGCGAAATAGAAACTTTTTACAACACCAAAGACAATGCTAAATATAACACCCCGAGCACCCGCCCGGTGGAAAGCATGATGTGGAAGAATATTTTTTGAGAAAGTCGGTAAAGTCAGGTATCGTAGAGACGTGATGCTTCACGTTTCACATATGATTGGGCCTTTAACGGATATCGTAAAGACGTGATGCTTCACGTCGCCCGCATGATAAGGCCTTTATAAAGTTTCACAGGTATTTAGTCTTATCCTGCTAAAAATTTAACAAAAAAAGCTTGCGGTCACATTAAACCTTTTTTTAATACGTTAGTTAAATAGAAATAAAAGTCTAACAAATCTAACGCGTATGAAAAAAATCATCACTCTTATGGGTTGTGTAGTCCTGCTGGCGCTGTCCGCATGCACAAAACAGTATGTTACCCCAGGCACAACCAATCAAACAGTTTATGCCAATATTGTAACCAGCAATTGGACGCCCTACACGGATAACAATGGCAGCAAATCGTACGAGGCCCCAATAAATGTAGGCCTGATCAGTAATAATTTTGCGCAGGCGGGCGGTATAATCGTAGCTATTTCGTATGATGGCGGCAACACTTATGAGCAACTGCCCGAGGTTTATGCCAATGTTTCTTACAGCTATACCTATAATGCCGGGAACGTAACACTTTATGCGCAATCTGCCGATGGTACCACCGCAGTTCAGCCAACTTTGCCAATAAAGGTTAAAATTATTTTAGTGGATTCGAATTAACAGGCAGCCAACCCATTTAAATGGAATAAAAAGGCAGTGATCATCGATAGGATCATTGCCCTTTTTATACACCTATTTTTCTTTCGGACTTTTCCGACTTTCGGACTTCCCGACCTTCCCCAATAATATTCTTTCAACAAAAAATATTCAAAACCTCAATATTAACATACTTGTTACCCAGGCTGGATTGATTTTGATGTAATTTGGATTTTATTTACCTCTATGAACTACAGACGGATAATTGCAGGCTTGCTGCTCATCGGCAGTATTACCGCGTTGGTGGGATTTACCCGGATAGATGACGATCCGGTCACTAAAATTATTGCGCAGCTTGGCAAATGGTATGAAGCCAATCCACAGGAAAAAGTTTACTTACAGCTTGATAAGCCATATTATGCCATTGGCGATGATATATGGTTCAAAGCTTACATTACAGCAGGCAGCGAACACCGCCTGTCGGCCATAAGTGGTGTGCTGAATATTGAATTGATAGATGACAGGGACTCCGTTAAGCAATACATTAAACTGCCCGTTATAAATGGTCTTTCCTGGGGCGACTTTGCCTTGCCCGACACCCTTAAAGAAGGCAATTACCGCATAAGGGCCTATACCAATTGGATGCGTAACGCAGGCAGGGATTATTATTTCGATAAAACAATTGCCATAGCAAATGCCATAACCAACACCGTTTTTACAAAGGCTGATTATACCTATAGCCAGCAAAAAATAAATGCAGTTATTAATTATGCGGATTTAAACGGTACGCCATATGCCGGCAAACAGGTAAGCTACCAGGTTGAACTGGGGCCTAACAGCGTTTTAAAGGGCAAGGGCCAAACGGATGATAAGGGAAATTTGAATATCAGCTTTAATTCAAGTCCAGGGACAGCTAAGCCGGGCAGGATAATTACCACTATAAAGCTTGAGGACAAAAAAACGGTGGTAAATTCGGTTTTGATAAAAGCGGCCTCTGATAAAGTTGATTTGCAGTTTTTACCCGAAGGTGGCAACCTGGTGATAGGTAACGAATCAAAAATAGCCTTTAAGGCAGTGGGCGCTGATGGCCTTGGCGTTACTGTTAAGGGTGCCGTAACCGATGGTGAAAATAACCCTGTTGCTACATTTGCAAGTGCCCACTTAGGTATGGGCGAATTTAATTTTAAGCCTTTAAGCGGTAAAACATATAAAGCAACAGTTACTTATGCCGATGGGTCAGCAAATACTGTTCAGTTACCTGAGGCCGCAAACGCAGGCTATACTTTGAGTGTGGACAATACAGATGCGGATAACATCAGGGTTAAAATAGAACCGGGCGCAGATGTAATAGCCAATACCGGTCAAACCGGAGCAATAAGTTTGGTAGCGCAGTCTGGCGGCGTTATTTATTATGCGGGCAAAAGTAAGCCGGGCATAAAATCTTTTACGGCCACTGTACCAAAAAGCAAATTCCCAACAGGCATAGTTCAGTTTACTTTATTCTCGGAAACCGGCGAGCCTTTAAATGAGCGTTTGGTGTTTGTTCAAAATAACGATCAGCTAAAGCTTGACGTAACATCGGACCAACAAACTTATCAGCCACGGCAAAAAGTGAAAATTGAGCTGGCAGCAAATGACAAAACGGGCAAGCCAATAGTGGGCAGCTTTTCGGTCTCGGTAACAGATGAAACAAAGGTGCCGGTGGATGAAACCGCAGAAAGCACTATATTATCAAACCTGCTGCTTACTTCCGATTTAAAGGGATATATAGAAAAGCCAAATTATTATTTTACTAAAGTAAATGAGCAAACGGCTGCAGACCTTGACGTGTTGATGCTTACCCAGGGATACCATCGTTTTGAATGGAAAGAGGTATTAAATGATACATACGCGCCAATAACCTATCAGCCCGAAAAAACACTCGAAATATCAGGCCATTTAAAAAATTTGCTGGGCAAGCCGGTTGCAAATGGCAAAGTGACCTTGTTTACCACAAAAGGCGGCATTTTTATGGTGGATACCGTTAGTGATAGCAAAGGGCAGTTTACTTTCAGAAATTTAATATTCAGGGACAGCGTGAAGTTTGTGGTACAGGCGCGCACTGCCAAAGATCGTAAAAATGTAGAGATAGACCTGGATAATGTAACGCAGGAGAAGGCCGGTCCCAACAAAAACACGCCCGATATGGAGGTAAACATCAGCAATGCACTATCACCTTTTTTACTGAACAGTAAGAATTGGTATTCCGAACAGTTAAAATTTGGCCTTGTTACCAATTCTGTTTTGCTAAAAGAGGTGGAAATAAAGGCCAAAAAGATAAACCCGGCAGAAAATTCGTCCAATTTAAATGGGCCGGGCAATGCTGACCAGGTGGTAAGCAGTGATGATCTGGTAGGGTTAGGCTGCGCGCAGATCACCGATTGTTTGCAGGGAAAGCTATTTGGCGTTAGGTTTCAAAATGGTATTCCTTACCTTAACCGTAATACTGCACCCATGACGGTAATCATCGATGGGCTGACCGTCGACTCGGACGTGTTAAATACCTTAAACGCAAATGATATAGCAAGTATTGAAGTGCTAAGGAACATAATGTACACTTCTATTTACGGCGGGCGTGGCGGCGGCGGCGTATTAATAATAACCTCAAAAAGGGGCGGAGCAATTTACAGCGTTCAGCGCTACTCGCCGGGCATAATTACTTATAACCCCAAAGGCTATTATAAGGCGCGGACATTTTATTCGCCGCAATATGATGATCCTGCTAAAAACAACCAAATGGCCGACTTGCGCAGCACGGTCTTCTGGAAGCCAAACATCATTACAGATAAAGATGGCAAAGCATCATTTACCTATTTTAACACCGACAATAAAGGGGTTTATAAAGTTGTGGTAGAAGGGATTGATAACAGCGGCAATTTGGGCAGGCAGGTTTACAGGTATAAGGTGGAGTGAGTGGGGGGAGTCCGAAAGTCCGAAAGTCCGAAAGTCCGAAAGTCCGAAAGTCCGAAAGTCCGAAAGTCCGAAAGTCCGAAAGTCCGAAAGTCCGAAAGTCCGAAAGCAGAAAGCGTATGTTTTAAAAAAATAAGTTTTTTTCTTGGTTCCTGACTCTTGGTTCCTTTCTCTCTTATTTCGTATATTCGTTTAATTAAACCTATCCGGATGAAACTTAGCGCCTGTTTATTAGCATTTTGCTTTGTGGTTAGCGGCAGTTTGGCATATGCCCAAAATGACACCGCATTTTTACTTCATACCGTTGGTGCTGCCCAAAAACTGGCGGCCAGCCATCCTGCTGAAAAAGTTTACCTGCATTTAGATAAGCCGCATTATGCCATTGGCGATACCATTTGGTTTAAGGCATATACGGTAATTGGCGAAGAACATAAGTTATCGGCTTTGAGCGGCGTACTATATGCCGAGCTTATCAACCAAAAAGATTCTGTTGTAAAACGCATTACGCTGCCGCTGATAGCCGGGGCAGCCTGGGGCGATTTTACCATTGCACGTTCCAATAAACCGGGCAGTTACCATATCCGCGCTTATACCAACTGGATGCGCAATGCCGGGCCGGGTTGTTTTTATAACCAGCGTATACAGGTTGGCGGGCTGCAGCCCTCATTAGCGCAGGCGAAGCAAGCTGCAGCGTTAAACCCCGACGTACAGCTTTTCCCCGAAGGCGGTCAGCTGGTAAGCGGGGTGCGTTCCAGGGTTGCAATTAAGGCTGTAAACAGCAGCGGGCTGGGCCAGGATATAAAAGGGACAATAGAGGATAACCAGGGCAACGTGGTCGCCGACTTTTCTACAGCGTATCTGGGCATGGGCGTATTTGCCTTTATCCCGCAAAGCGGAAAAACCTATAAGGCAAAAATAAGCGGACAGGGTGAGTCAAGTTTTACAGTTGATCTGCCCAAAGCGACGGATGAAGGCTACACCCTGGCCTTGAACAATAGCCTGCCCGACAGTATTTTTATAAAAGTAGCGGTGAATGAAAAGGTACTGGCTGAGCAAAAAAAAAGCCTGTTTTATATTGTAGCGCAAAACAGCGGCAAAATATATTATACCTCCGAAAGTAAGCTGGAGGGCCTGGTTTATACCGCTAAAGTAGATAAGGGACGTTTTCCATCGGGCATAGCGCAATTCACATTGTTTTCGCAAAGCGGCGAACCATTGGCAGAGCGGATAGCTTTCATACAAAATAATGATACACTGAAATTACGCCTTACAACACCCACAACAAGCTACACCACCCGGCAACCGGTAAAAATAGAACTGGCGGTAAAAGGCAATAACGATTTGCCGGTTACCGGTAATTTTTCGGTAGCGGTAATTAACGAAAGCAGGGTAGGGGTTGATGAAAACAACGAAAGTACCATTCTGAACAACCTGCTGTTAACTTCTGACCTTGCAGGATATATTGAGCAGCCTAATTATTATTTTACAAACGTAAACGATCACAACAAAGCCGATCTTGATTTGCTGATGCTAACCCAGGGCTACCGCAGCTTTGAATGGAAACAGGTATTGAACAATAATAATCTGCCTATAACCTATCAGCCTGAAAGGTCGCTGGAGTTAAACGGCACTTTAAAAACCCCGAAAGGTTTACCTGTACCCAATGGCAAAATAACACTGGTAGCTACCAAACAAAATGTATTAAGGGACACCGTAACAGATGCAAACGGCAATTTTAAATTCGATAACCTCGATCTGACTGATACGGCAAAGCTTGTAATACGCGCACGAAAAGAAAACAAAGGCAGCAATGTAGCCATTTACGTAAAGCAGCCGGATTATCCGGCCGTTATAAAAGAAAATGGCATGAATGCAGCGCAAGCTTTATCTCCGGAAGTGGCAGCATTAATGCAAAAAAACTATGAAGAATACCAACAACAGAAAAAAACAGATTCAATAAAAAACGGAATAGCCTTAAAAGAGGTTAAAATAACAGGCCGGGCAATCAATAAACCCGACATATATAACAATTATGGCGCAGTATCTGAATATGATGTGGATATGGCCAGGTTAGGTAGAGAGTTTTCCAAAATAGAAGATGCCTTGACGCTGGTCATCCCGGGATTAAATGGCCTAAATCATCATTATGCCTATGAAAACAGGCCTATAAAAATACTGATCGACGGGTTTCCAGGCAAAGCCGACGACCTCAATTATTTTTCGCCAAAGGAAGTTGAAAGCATCAGGGTGATATCGGGGACAGGATTATCATCGCCAACATTATTATTAACCACCAAACGTTATGCGGGTACCGATACAGTTTCAACCGTTAAGCTTAAACAGGTAAACATCCAGGGCAAAAAAATAAAACCCGACCCATACCTTGCCGCCTCGGCCAACCTGCACGGCGGCGGCAATGCAGACCAGGTGATCATGGGGAAAGATTTGGGCGGCTGTATTAATCTGTCGGATTGTTTGACAGGGAAAGTCTTTGGTGTAACTTTTTCGAAAAGTGGATCCCCATTAAATATAAGATATCACTATTCTCCGATGTCAATAATTGTTGACGGCGTTATTCTTACTCATGACCATTTAAATGATATAAATCCAAATGACATTTACAGTATTGAAGTATTGAGAACACAAGCGGCCAGCGCCGTTTATGGAACCAGTATAGAGGGCGGCGCTTTAATCATAACTACCAAACATGGCGGCGAAGACAACGAAGACCCTGCAACCGATACTACTGCATTAAAACAGGTTAATGTAAATGCAAAAAAGATCAATAAAAAGCCTGAGCTTACACATTCGGATAACCTTAATGGCCCCGGCCATGCCGACCAGATTATTATGGGCGACAAGCTGGAAGGATGTCCTGTGATTACGGATTGCTTGCAGGGAAGGGTTACCGGAGTTGTTTTTAGTGCACCGGACGCTTTCGGTAAGCGTATACCTTATTTGATGCGCGCCATGGGCCGGCTGAGCGGTATGCCGTCAATGGTTATAATTATTGACGGCATAATAATGAACGGGAATAACTTAGATGAAATAAATTCGAATGATATTTCCAGTATAGAGGTGTTACGAAGCGGGGCCTATTTAGCTATTTACGGATCAAATGCACCGGGCGGGGCACTGGTTATCACCACAAAGCGCGGCGATGAAATTAACTACGTTACCAGCGAAACGCCATCCGGTATTATTACTTATCCCTTTAACGGCTTTTATAAGGCACGCACTTTTTATACGCCAAAATATAGCGGCCCAAAAACAGCAACGCAGTCTGCTGACCTGCGTAACACAATTTTCTGGAAACCTAATATCATAACTGATAAAGATGGCAAGGCATCGTTTGAATATGTGAATAACGATACCAAAGGAACTTATCGGGTAGTTGTTGAAGGTATTGATGATAACGGCAATTTGGGCAGGCAGGTGTATAGATATAAAGTGGAGTAGGTTTTTCAGTTTGCAGCGGGCAGTTTGCAGTTAGCCCGAAACGGTTTAACTGCTAACTGCAAACCGAAAACTGCAGACCACTTTTAGTAGGTGTAGTAACAGAAATAAATTAGTATTTTGCAGGAAATAACCCTAAGCTTAATATGAAATTATTATCCCTGTTATGCCTTTCACTTTTTTTAACTATTAATTGTCCCGCGTATTCCCAAACTGATACTTCCTTTTTAAGCCGTGCAGCCGGTATGCTTGAAAAGCAGCCCGCTACCGAAAAGGTATACCTGCAGCTCGATAAACCATCTTATGCCTTTGACGATACCATCTGGTACAAAGCCTATACCGTAATAGGGCAGCACCACCAGCTGTCCGGCTTGGGTTCGGTATTGCATACCGAGCTGATCGATGCGCATGATTCGGTGATCATCCGGCAAACGTTGCCTTTATTATCGGGCGTTACATGGGGCAATTTTGCTTTATCTCGTAAGCTTAAACCGGGAAATTATCGTATCAGGGCTTATACCAACTGGATGCGGAATGCCGGGCCCGAGTACTTTTTTAATGTGCGCGTACAGGTAGGTGGGCTTCAATTCTCATTAGCGCAGGCAAAGCAAGCCATAGCATTAAATCCCGATGTACAGTTTTTTCCAGAAGGGGGGCAACTGGTAGATGGTGTGCGCTCAAGGGTAGCCATTAAAGTAGTAAATAGTAATGGACTTGGCGAAGATATAAAAGGAACAATTGAAGATAACCAGGGCAATATAGTAGCCGATTTTGCTACACAGCATTTGGGAATGGGAATATTTGCACTTATCCCGCAAAGCGGCAAAACCTATAAAGCAAAAATAAGCAGATCGGGCGAATCGGACTTTACTGTCGACCTGCCAAAAGCGCTGGAAGAAGGCTATACCCTGGCATTAAATAACAGCGGCCCCGATAGCATATATATAAAAGTGGCCGTAAATGAAAAAGTATTTAACGAACAGAAAAACAACATATTTTATATAATGGCGCAAAGCAGCGGCAAAGTATATTATGCCTCTCAAGGTAAGCTTGAAGGGCTGGTGTACACAGCAAAGGTGGATAAGGGCCGTTTCCCATCGGGCATTGCACAGTTTACTTTGTTTTCGCAAAGCAGGGAACCGTTGGCCGAGCGGATCGCCTATATACAAAATAATGATACGCTCAAACTACGCATAGCCGCAACATCGGCAACGTACGGTACAAGGCAACCAGTAAAGATAGAATTAAACGCGAAGGAAAATACCAATATCCCGGCAACGGGCAGCTTTTCAGTAGCGGTGATAAACGAGAGCAGGGTAGGAATAGATGAAGGTAGTGAAAGCACTATCCTGAACAACCTGTTGTTAACCTCGGACCTGCAGGGGTATATAGAAAAGCCGAACTATTATTTTATAAACCCCAATGACCAAACAAGGGCCGACCTGGATATACTGATGCTGACACAGGGCTACCGCAGGTTTGACTGGAGAAAGGTATTAAACAATACAAATCAAACAATAGCTTATCAGCCTGAAAGATCGCTTGAGCTAAGTGGCGCCTTAAAAACCCCGTCAGGGAAACCGGTGCCCGACGGTAAAATAACATTGGTAGCTACAAGGGAAAACGTAATCAGGGATACCGTAACTGATATAAACGGCAATTTCAAATTTACCGGTCTCTATCTGTCGGATACCGCAAAGCTGGTACTACGCGCCCGCAAAGCTCATAATGGGAGCAACGTCGCTATTTATGTGAAGCAGCAAGATTATCCGGCCATACTGAAGGAAAAAACTGCTGATGCAATGCCGGGGTTATCGCCACAAACAGTGGCCGCAATGCAAAAAGATTATGAAGATTACCAAAAACAAAAAAGAATTGATTCGCTGAAAAATGGGATTAATCTTAAGGAGGTAACTATTAAAAGCAGGCCGATCTCGAAACCCGATGCATATAACGATTATGGTGCTGTATCTGAATACGACGTGGATATGAAAAGATTAGGGAAAGAGTTTTTTAATATAGAAGAGGCGTTGACCTTATCAATACCAGGGCTTGCAGGCTTTGATCATCATTATAAGTTCGAGGGGCGGCCGATAAAGGTTATTATTGATGGTCTTGAGCGAAATATAGATGACGTAAATTTCTTTTTGCCGAAAGAAGTTGAAAGTATAAGAATGATTGCCGCAACAGGTTCAACCTCTCCCGAATTGATCTTAACAACGAAACGTTACGCGGGCACCGATACTGCCTCAACTGTGCTCA